>JAUYSA010000240.1 GCA_030696545.1 Hyphomonadaceae bacterium | reverse complement strand
GGCGCCCGTTTCGCCAATATCCGCTGCAAGGTCCGCCGGTGCATGCCCAGCCGCCGCGCCGTCTCCGAGACATTGTGGTTGCACAATTCATACACCCGCTGGATGTGTTCCCAGCGAACCCGGTCCGCCGACATCGGGTTCTCCGGCGGCTCGGGCCTGTCAGACCGGCCCGTCAGCAGCGCATTCACGACATCGTCAATGTCAGCCGGCTTCGGCAGGTAGTCGATCGCCCCAGCCTTCACCGCGGCCACTGCGGTCGAGATAGCGCCATAGCCGGTGAGGATCACCGCATGCGTGTCTTCGCGCGCGCGCTGCAGAGCTTCAACAACCTCAAGACCGGATCCATCCTCCAGCCGCAGATCGACCACTGCGAATGCCGGCTGCTGCTTCTTGAGGTGGTCGCGCGCTTCGGCCACAGAGCCAAGCGACGTAACGTCGAAACCGCGCTGCGCCAGCGCACGCGACAGGCGCACCCGGAACGGGGCGTCATCGTCGAGCACGATCAGGGTGCGATCTTCGAGCGCCGCTACCCGTGGGTCGGATTCAACAGGTTCTTCCACCCATCATTCTCCCGCAGAAGCTGCCGATGACAGCTATATAATGGTCTGGGGTGCTTATGCCACCGGATTGATTTGTCCACCCGCATACCGGGATTTCACAACGCATCGCCCCGCCGGCACGCGCCGCCAACCCCACGCTATGCCGGGAATAGGCGCTTGACCGCAAATTTCTCCCCTCCAATGCTCGCCTGAGCCGATTGTTCGCTGATCGGCGCGGCAATCGGGGACCGTCCATGAAAATACGCCTGCTGAGCGCATCCATCGCCGCCATGCTTGTTTTCGCTTCCGCCTGCGCGCCAACTGCGCCCGAGGCGCCGCCGGCGTCAGAAGCCACAACCCCGCCTGCCGCAGCGATCCCCTACGGCGCCAATTCCGCCGCCAGCGGAACCTTCGTCCATGACAGCGTCACGTTCTATTACGAAACCTATGGCGAGGGCGACCCGCTGCTTCTCGTACACGGCAATGGCGCCAGCCTGGGCTCCATGGCGGCGCAGATCGAATTCTTCAGCAAGCGCTACAAGGTCATTGCCATGGACAGCCGCGAACAGGGCAAGTCCGGCGGCAGCGACGCGCCGATCAACTACGAGATCATGGCGGACGATCTCGCAGCCCTGCTCGACCATCTGAAGGCCGGCCCCGCCGACATCATCGGCTGGAGCGACGGCGGCATTGAGGGCCTGCTCCTCGCCATGCGCCACCCGGACAAGGTGAAAAAGCTCGTCGCCATGGCAGCCAACCTCAACCCGTCACTCGAGGCGATCTATCCGGAAACCGAAGCCATGGCGAAAGACATGGTCGCCAGCATGCCGGACGAAGCCAAGACCACACCGGATGGCAAGCGCTTCCTGAAGGTCAGCGGCCTTCTGCTGTCCGAACCGCACATCGATCCGGCGTCGCTCGGCAAGATCACGGCCCCGACCCTGATTGTATCGAGCGACCATGACGTGATCCGCCTCGAACACACGGTCGAGATCTTCAACAGCCTGCCCAACGCCAACCTCGCCGTGCTGCCGAACAGCACGCACATGCTTCCCTATGATGAACCGGAACTGTTCAACGCAACGGTGCAGCGCTTTTTAGATACGCCCTTCGTCAAGAAGGACCGCATCAACGACATGATGGCGAGTGGCGTGGAGCTATCGAAGGAAATGGCGCACTAGGCGCCTAACCCTCGATCCACCCAGCCGGCGCTTCGACGGCTGCGCGCGGCCACACAATCCGGATAACCGCGCCACGCGCCGGAAGCTGCCGATTGTACGGCGTCACCCGCGCGCCGGTGCGCTCCAGGAGCGTGCAGGCGATAAAGAAGCCGAGTCCCATGCCTCCGCCCCGCTGCTCGATCTGCCGTTCCGAGAAATACGGCTCGCCCAGCTTCGCCAGCACGCTCGGCGCAAAGCCGGGACCATCATCGGTGATGTAGATCCGCACTTCCTCGTCCGACCAGCGTGCGTTCACGCTGACTTCCTTCGCCGCGAAGCTCACCGCGTTCTCCACGAACGCCCCCAGCGCGTGGATGATCTCCGGCTTGCGGATCACATCAGGCGCTTTCTGGATCACCTCAGACCCGCCCTGCAGCGGCGAGGATGAGCACTGCACATGGATGCCCGATCCCTGGTGCGGCTCCACTGCCTCCTCGATCAGCCCCGGCAGGGTTGCCCGCGCCATCGCCGCGTCGGTCATGTGGCGGCGCTGCGAGATCTGTTTCAGGATCATCCGGCAGCGCTCCGACTGCTCGATGATCAGCTCCACATCCTCGCGCGCGGGATGCCCCGGCTTCACCGTGCGGCCCAGTTCCTTTGCTGCAAGATGGATCGTCGCCAACGGCGTGCCCAGCTCGTGCGCCGTCGCCGCCGCCAGCGCCCCCAGCGCTGACAGCTGCTGCTCGCGCGCCAGCACCGCCTGCACCGCATCCAGCGCTGAAACAAGGCTGGCCTCGTCGCGACCTGTGCGCCAGGACGACACCGCGAAGAACACCAGCCCGATCCCCACCGCCGCCAGCTGCCCGCCCTGATAGAGCGGCGGCAGTTCCAGCGGCTCGCCCTGCCATGGCAGGGCCAGTCCCCAGAACCACATGAAGCAGCAGCACACCAGCGCCAGCAGCGACAGCAAGGCCGCATACGCCGGCAGCAACCGAGATGCGCCCACCGTCACTGGCGCAAGGATCATCAACAGGAACGGGTTTTGTAGCCCGCCCGTCAGCCCGATCAGCACGGACAATTGTACGATGTCGAACGCCAGCTGCCCCGCCGTCTCCGCAGGCGATGAAAGATGCTGCGTCGGGAACACCGCCATCAGCGCCACATTCAGCCAGGCCGACGCACCGATGGCCGCAAGGCACGCCACAAGCGGCAGCTCGAACCCCAGCACGAGGTTCACGAACAGCACCGCCGACACCTGCCCCGCTATCGCCATCCAGCGCAGCGTGACCAGCGTGCGCAAGCGGGTGCGCCCGAAGGCTGAGCCCACGCTGCGCAGCGTCTCGCGCGAGGGATCTTCCATCACCGTCGCGGGCAGACCCGATGTTGCCTGAATCTGTGCTTCAGCCATGCAACCTGCTCGCGCAAACGCGCCCGAATGTCATCAGGCCACAGTTTGCTTTTTTCCCGCCGCGTGCGATTTTCGTCTCATGCGCAACAGGATTTTCTCTTCTTCCATGGCTGTCCTCGGGGCTTCCGCCCTGCTGGCGCTGGCTGCCGGATGCACGCCCGCAGGCGATGGCGGGGTCGCTGCTGGCGGTGGCGTCGTCTCCTCCGGAACGCCCGGCGAAAGCCAGAATTGCGGCAACCGCTCGTCTGACGCGATTGGCGGCCCATTCCACCTGACGGCCCACAATGGCTCGCCTACCACCGAGGAAAGCTTCAAGGGCGAGAAGTCCCTCGTCTTCTTTGGCTTCACGCACTGCCCGGACGTTTGCCCGACGACCATGTTCACGCTGGGCAAGGCTGTCAGCCTCCTTCCCGCCGGCAAGAAGGCGCCGCGCACCGTGTTCATCTCGGTCGACCCCTCGCGCGACAGCCCGGAAGCGCTGGCGCAATACATCAAGTCGAACGGGTTCCCGCAGAACATCGTCGGCCTCACCGGCACGCTGGACGAACTCCAGAAAGCGGTCGACGGCTTCAAGACGACGTTCAGCCGGGACGAGGAAACCGACGGCGCGACGGGCTATCTGGTGAGCCATTCCTCCATCCTCTACCTGATGGACGAGAACTGGAAGCTCCAGACCTATTTCACCCCTGACGAATCCGCTGAATCCATCGCCAGCTGTCTCACGAAGCTGTCCTAGACAGCCCCGAGCTCTGCCGCGCGGTCTCGATGCCGAATTCTCCCCGTAGCTCCGCTGGGCGTGGTAGCCTTCGCTTATCACTGAAGCCTGCGCACTGGCGGGGCGGAAAGACACCATGACAACCGAAACACTTGGCGCGCTGCGAATGCGGCGCGACACGCTCCAGCGCGACCTCTCGGCACTCAACCGTGGCGAGGGAGGCAGCAGGCTCAGTGCGGTGCAGGCCAGCTTCTACAAGACGCGGCTGGCAGCCGTTAACGGCCTTCTGGCGGGGCACGCCAAACCTGCATTGAAAGTAGGGACTTAGCGACATGCCGACCCATCACAACACTCCGCTCATCGGCTCCGCGCTGGGCGTGGTCGCCATGCTCTTTGCAACCTTCCTCGCCAATCATTTTGGCATCGGTCTATAGGCGCGCCACCCGCGCCGGGATTAGCCAACGAGACCCAAAGATGATAGGCGAAGCCTGCCGGTAAAATTGAGGGTGCGCCTTCCAGCCCTCGGACAGGTCCGGCCCAAGGCATCAAAATGTTATACAAGGCGGAATCAACCGTGAAGCCGCGCGTGGGACAGAGCGGGACACGCTATCTCCCACCCGAACTGGCCATTGATCTCGAGGCCGACAACGCGCTGCTGCGCGCTGCGCTGGCGAAATCGGAAGGCGCGGGCGAGCGGCGCGAGCTGATCACGCAGGAGCTCAAGCACCGCATCGGCAATCTGCTCGCCGTGGTCCAGGCCGTCGCGCGCCAGACCTTCAGCGCCGCCGACCCCGTCAGCCTGGAAGCCTTCAATGCGCGGCTTCTTGCGCTCGCCGAGGCGCAGAAGCTGCTGATCGATTCGGAAACCCGCCCTGCCACGCTCGCCGAAGTTGTTTCCGCAGCCCTCGCCCCGCACTGTTCCAATGGAGACCGCGCCACGATCGGCGGCCCCGAGCTCGCCCTCAATGGCCGGCGCGCCCACGGCCTCACCCTGGCGCTGCATGAACTCGCCACCAACGCCGCGAAGTATGGCGCGCTTTCAAGCGATGCGGGCTGGATCGAGATCGTCTGGACAATCGATGACGGCAAGCTCGATTTTTTCTGGCGCGAGCATGGCGGCCCGCCCGTTACAGCTCCCACGCGCCGGGGCTTCGGCACGCTTCTGATCACGCGAAACCTGGGCATTGCTTTCGGCGGGCAGGCCGACCTCCAGTTCGCCGAAACAGGTGTCACCTGCCGCCTGACCGCTGCAGCAGACTAAGCGCCTATCGCTGCGACTGAGACGAGCTACGATAAACTTTCGCCGATTACCTGGTCTGCATCGCGGCGGCTTCAGCCATGACTGTCTCGAACGCGCGTGAAGCCGGCACGTCAGTTCGCGCCCGCTGCTTGTTTTTCCTGCGCTCAAGTATGGCCAGAAGCTCGGTGCGCGCCCGGCTCACACGGCTTTTGATCGTGCCCTCAGCGCAAGCGCAGATATCCGCTGTTTCCTTGTAGGAAAGCCCAGCCGCCCCAACCAGCGCCAGCGCCTGTCTCTGCTCGAACGGCAACATCAGCATCGCGCTGCGCACGTCGAGCAATTCCTCGCTCGCCATCGGATCGTCATTCGCGACCAGCGTGTTCTCGGCGATCTCCGGATCAAGCGGCTGCGACCGCCACGACCGGCGCGCCAGCGACATGTGCTGGTTGCGAAGGATCGTGAAGACCCACGCCTTGATATTGCTGCCCGGCTCATAGCTGGCTCGCGCCCGCCACGCCCGCATCATGGCGTCCTGCGCAAGGTCTTCTGCTTCGGCAGCCCGCGCGATGCTGAAAGCAAAGGCGCGAAGATGCGGGATCAGTTTGACAAGATCCGCCTTGAACGCAGCGTCGTCCACGGCAGGCCGCGGCGCGGCCTCAGCCGTCAGGCCCGGACCTGCTCGTCGATCTGCTCCAGCAGGCTCAGAAAGCTCCCCGGAATCGGCTCTTCCGCTATGTCCGCGTAGAGACGCTTGAGCTTCATCCCGATCACCTTCTGGCGATTCAGATCGTTGCGTTGACCGCGTTGGGTAGCTTCGTTTCTGTCCATGCAATGGCGAGCCTCGCGCGCAGCGCTATGCGCCGCGGAGATGAATGGGGTCTGTTGTCGGCTGTGCTGGAAGGGTCAGATTGCCCTAACTCATATGAACGCAAGCGCTGCCGGATGGTTCCTTTTCGCCACAAGTTTGCGGGCCATCGCACACGCAGACCTGCCCCAAACGCAAACAGGGCGACCCTTTCGGATCGCCCTGCGCTATTCGAGGTCACGGCCATCTTCCCGGGGGGTCGGGGGGGACGGATAGGAAGACGTCCGTGACGGCTATAGAATGCGCACCCATGCACCCGGTTGCATGGCCCGCGGATTTTTCCCGTGCCTAGTTAGACTGCGCAGGCGCCAGCGGCGTAAACGTCGCTGAAAAGCCGAGGCTTTCCTTGGTCGGCGGCGACATCATGAATGTCATCGCACCCACTGGCGATTTCGGCTTGATCTGGATACGCAGCGTTCCCGGCTCACGCAGGAAAGCGCCGATCGCTGTCGTGGCTTCATTGGCCAGCTCGGCATCGATGCCCGCATCCGTCATGAACACGCCGCTGCCCAGCACCATGTTCACCAGGTCCGCGCGATATGCTTCCGCAGTCTGGCCCGACGACGAAGCTGTCTGGTCGAGGATCAGGCCAACCAGCTGCTTGTCGGTGATCGAGATGTCGAGATCCGTGACCTGCAGGCCGATCAGCCCCATCACCATCTGCATCACAGCGCCCTGCGCTTCGGCGGGAAGCGAATCCAGCGGATTGCCGCTGTCGTCTGCATCGGCTTCAGCATCCGTGTCGGCGTCTTCCTCGCCTTCATCGGCATCGAGGCCGTCGTCGCTTTCAGCCGGGGCTTCGTCGTCTTCCATGGCTTCAGACGCGACCGAACCTGTCGCCTCCACCACGGTCATCATGCCAGCCAGCAGCGTCGGCAGCGCCTGTTTCAGGCCCAGCACCCCGCCCTCGACCTTGATGTCCACAATGTCCGTGACGCCGATATTATAGCTCGTATAGCGCGTCAGGTCCTTCTGCGGATCGAACGTGGCGTCGCCCTGCGTGTAAACCTCGATGACGTTGGAGGGATATCCCCCCATCGCCAGCACCATCAGGCCCATCGCGCCAAGATTGCCGCCGGTCGAATCCGCTGTCAGCTTGAACGTCGCCGGCGGGATCTTCGTCGCCACCACGACATCGTTCGCATCGCGCGTCGCAGTGAACGACACCGGCGACACATCAACTTTCAGGCCGGAGAAATCCGCCTTCGCGCCAGTCCACTTGAACGCGTCGAGATAGGGTTCGAGCGGGCTGGTATAGCCTGCGAAGATCTTGTTCCAATCGATCGGCTCTGCATCTGAGCCCATCGAGCCCATGCCCGCCGCGAACGCATCCGCATAAAGCCCGGCGCGGATATTGATGTAGTCCATCGTGCCGAGATCGAATGTTCCCGCGATCGGGAAATCGCCGGGCAGATTCATCTCGCCCTTGAGGCCAGACAGCCGCGTCAGCCCGATCACCTTGTCCTTGACGTTCCCGAACGAAAACTCGCCAAGCTCCATCTTCAGCGACCCGCTCGGGGATGGCTCGGAATCCTCCGCGCTGTCTTCACCACTGTCGCCGCCGATTGCGCCCGCCAGCGTGAAGCCCTTGATCGACGCGTTGGAGAAGGCCCACTGCTCGAAAGGCGGCGTCTCGCCCGGCCCCTCCTTCGTGAAGGCGCCAGCCAGGAACGCGCCCGTCGCCGCATTCATGCCCTCGACCGCGATCGAGCCGATCTTCATCGCCATCGTCGGATCGACGCCCGACCCGGCCGGCGTGATACCGCTCGCCACCATGCCGGTGAACACCGGCTTGCCGTCCTTCATGTCGAGCCCGGTGAACGTCACCGTCTCGGCGCGCGCAACGATCTCCGGCGCTGCCGGCTGCGCAGGCGTCGCCGGCGCAACCGCATCCCCGCCGTCCAGCTCGGCAAGCGCCGCGAACCCGCTCTGCGGCGCGCTGCGAATGGCCACGTCCCTCAAAGTCAGGTTCCCGCCCGAGCCGCTTCGGCTGGCATAGGAAATCCCCTCATCCGGGTTGTTCTCGATGAACTGCATCGCGGTTAACGCTTCCAGCGCAGTGCCGCTCGCACATGCAGCCGTCGAAAGCGCCAGCACTGACGCAAAAGCGAGTTTGAGCTTCATTGTGGGAGACCCCTCTCCGGGTGTTATGTTGCTTCACGCGCCACAGGGCGCTAGGCATTACCATGCTGGCCTCGGAAGCGCATCACCGCGTATTTTTGCTATCAAAAACAGGCGCTTCGGTTCCAATCCGGGTGCATGTGGACAAGCGCGCGCGCAGCGTCTCCGTGCGCATCGACGCCATGGCGCGCGAGGCTGTCGCGACCGCCCCCTCGGCCCGTTTCGCCCTCGAAGCGATCTCTTTCGCCTCCGAGCGGGTGGAGTGGATTGCCGAGCGTCTGGGTGCCCTACCACCGCCTGTGGTATTCAAGCCCGGCGCCTACATTCCCTTGCGTGGCGTCATCCATCGGTTGAAACACGCCGACAGCGGCCGCACCGTCCGGATCGACAAAACCTCCGGTCCCACTCCCATTCTTTTGATACCCGGCCCGCGTGAATCTTTCCGCGACAAGACGCGCGGTTTCTTCCGCGCCGCCGCCCGCACGGATTTTGCCGAGCGCGTCGCCATCCACGCCGAAACCCTGAAGGTCACGCCGCGCTCGATCTCGATCAAGGACATGCGCTCGCGCTGGGGCTCGTGCTCGTCCGAGGGCCGCCTCAACTTCTCCTGGCGCCTCGTCTGCGCGCCCCCGTTCGCGCTCGATTATGTCGCCGCGCACGAGGTCGCGCACATCAAGGAAATGAACCACTCCAGCCGCTTCTGGAAACAGGTCGAGCGCTGCTATCCCGACTGGAAAGAAGCCCGCACCTGGCTCCACGAACGCGGCAGCGCCCTCCACGCCATCGGCGATATGTAGGCCTCGGCCGCTCCGCCATCGATCCACCTCACCCATGGCCGGCTGCCTGGCCTTGAATGCCGTCCCACTTCCCGAGAAGCAGGGACCGCAAGCGAGTCCCTGCGCGACTTGCAAAGTGGCGCCTACGGGAATTCCAAACGCCAAAAATGAAAAGGGCGGGTCTTTCGACCCGCCCTTCCCGTTCTGAAGATCTTGCGACCCTAGAAGTTGTACCGCGCCGTGAACGTGATGCGGCGAGGAGTTTGGAAGCCCGTCGGCTGCAGGAAGTCCGGGTTATATTCCGGAGCAGCCGAGGTGCCTTTTTGCGAGCGCTCGTTGACCGCGAGGACATCGTGCGTGTCGAGCAGGTTCTGGATGTCGATGTAGAAGCCGACATTTCCGCCGAGGCGCGCAGGCATGTAAGCCAGCTGCATGTCAACGGTGTACGTCCAGTCCGTACGGCCCTGGTCGCCACGTTGGCCCAGCGTTTTCGTGCCGTCTTCACTGGCGCAGAAGAACGAAGATCCAGCGTAAGCAGCAAGCTGGCCTTGGTCTGCTTCAGTGAGGCCCGGATCGTTGAGGTCAACGAAGCCAAGGCAGCTGATCGGACGACCGGACTGCACGATCAGGTTTCCGCCGACCGAGAACTCATCCGTGAACCTGTAGTTACCGAAAGCCTTGAACACATGTGTGCGGTCGTTCGGAAGCGGGCCGTCGGCGCCCTTCTCGAAGAGGAAGTTGTCGAAGTCCTGCGTCAGTCCGGCGTCGCCCTGGCCGAGGGCCGAGTTGACATAGCCTTCCACGTTACCTTCGGTCTTCGACAGCGTGTACGAAGCGTTCAGGTTGAAGTTGTCGCCGCGGAGTTGGCCGAAGAACTCAAGCGCCTGATAGGAGCGCTCGTATTCCGGCAGGTCGAAGTAGGACGCGGCGATGGTGTTCGACGTTGGCGTGCCAGTGTTGTTGTTGTCGAACTGGAGCGTCACGTCCTTGCCGGGGTTGATGATCTGGCACGGAGCAACGACGTGGTAGTCGAAGTCGGTGTAGCCCTGATCAGCCGCCCACTTCTCGTACGGACCGTACGAGCAATGGTCATCCATGCCGTTATTCACTTGGCGGTAGATGCCGCGAACGCCGAGCGTCAGGTCGTCGGTGAACTGGTTCTGGATGCCCAGGATGTATTCATCCTGGAACATCGGCTCAAGGCTTTCCGAGGCCACGGATGCGGCTGCCGGAGGAACTTTCGAACCGTTGAGGAAGGTTGACCCGATCTGGGCGCCAACACTGGTCGGTTCGCCGGTGTCTTCATTGATGCCGCCGACGTAGAAGAAGCTTTCCTCGATGAACTCGACGCCGGAAGCGCGGATGTTCGTGTTGGCAGCAACCGGGATGTAGTAGCGACCGGCGTTACCAAACACTTTCATGCTGGCGTCGCCGTTCACGTCCCAGGAGAAGCCGAGGCGCGGAGCGATCTCGTTCTGCGAGTCGACGAACTTCTCGCCGAGCGAGTTGTAGTTCGCGAACGATTCAGCGCGGATGCCGGCGTACAGCAGCAGGTTCTCGTTGAACTGCCAGCTGTCTTCCAGGTACCAGGCTTCGTTCTCGACCAGGTAAGAGGACGAGTTAGAACCAAATTCACGGTAACGAGCATAGAGAGACCCGGCCGGAATGGTTACGCCTTGCCCCGGAAGGGCAAAGTCCGCAGCGCGCTGGTAGTAGCGCCAGTAACCGCCACCCGAATAGATTTCGCCTATTTTCGAGGATTCGAACTCTTCCTTGTCGTAGCCGAGACGGATCGTGTGGTCGCCGAGAACGTAGTCAATGTCGACGCGATCAGCGATGCGGGTATCGCGCTCGTTGCCGGCAAAGATATCCGGAATGAGCAGGAAGTTTTCGTCCCAGCAACCGATATAGTTGGTCGCAGCGGCGTTACCGCGGCTGTCGTAAGCCGCGAGGCATTGCCCGGCGGCCGGGTTCGGAATCCGGGGAAGCGTGGCTGCGTTCACCGACTCGAGCTGACCATGCTGGAGCGAAACCGTCAGGTTGTCGAAGAACTGGCCGGTGTACTTGAAGATGTGAACTTCACCACCGCGCTCGACGTCGTAGCTGCCGGTCTTGTCCTGGTGCTGACCCACATAGGTCGCATCGGGATCCGAGTACGAGTAGTCATTCACGTGCTGGAGGTCGGTATTGACGATGCCAGTGTATTCGAAGTGCTGGCCGTCAAACGGGTAGAAGTCGACTTTGCCGATATAGGACGGTGTGTCGTATTCGGAATGGCGGCTCGTGTTGCGGCCGTAGCTGTCCGACGAGACGTCCTGCAGCTGGACGGCGCCATAGACGAACAGCATGTCCTCGATGATCGGGCCGGACGCGTAGTTGGTCCAGTAAAGTTCAGTGCGGCCGTCTTCAGAGTTGTAACCATTCTGGCCATCGGCGCCCGTGGTGTAGATGTCGCCCGAAGCGATATTTTGCGGGTCGATCGAGCGCGCGTTACGCGCTTCGCCGGTAAGTTCTTCCGGCGAGTAGCTCATCGAGCCGCCGAATTTCCAGTCATTCGATCCGCGCTTGGTGATCAGCGAGATAACGCCGCCGAGCGAACGGCCGAATTCCGCGCCATAGCCGCCGGTCTTGACCTGCTGCTGCGCGACCGCGTCGTAGGGAAGGTCGGCGTAGGACAGGAAGGTGCGGATGTTCGTGACGTCGAAACCGTTGATGTAGTAACCGTTTTCAGCGACGGACGAGCCGCCGATCGAAACGGTGTCGCCGAAGTTGTTCGGCGACGAGTTCTTCACCGTGCCCGGAGCCAGCAGGGCGACCGAGGAGAGTTCGCGCGTGACCGGGAGGCCCTCGATCTGTTCAGCCGTCAGGATCGTGGTGGATTCCACGGAGCGGACGTCGATCGGGTTGACTGCCGAGTTGCCGGTGATGACGACGACGTCAACGCCAAGCGAAGCCTCGACGCCAAGACCGCCGACAACCGAGATCTCTTGCGTGAACTGGTTCGCGGTGACGCTGTAGCGGCCCGGCGAAATCTGGTTGAACGAGTACCGGCCCTGCGCGTTTGCAGAGGTCGACGTTGTGGCGCCCGTGCCAAGGTCTTTCAGGACAACGCGCGCGCCAGCAGGCGCATCACCGTAAACCTGACCCACAGAGCTCTGCGCCATCGCGCCAGGCGCGAACACGACCGTCCCGGCAGCAAGCATACCAGGCACGCCAAACGAGACGACCCCAGCCAAAACGGTTTTGGCGAGCAGTTGCTCGCGCCACTTCATTCTCATGATGACCCCTCAAAAAAATTGACACGACTGTCGCCGGAACCGCTCAATGCCAAAAAGCGGCCTCGGAATTGTCACATGCCTGACATTCGGGCGAGAAGATCACAGGCGTCAATGTTCCCGAGTGCTCCACGAAGGTTTTTTCGCTAACGGGCGCCCCTGTGCAGCATTTCTGCATCAGTGGCCCCGCGGAAGGTAAAATTTGCCGCGATTCACCCCGCGCCGCCTCGCCTGCCCTAGCTTTAGGCAGGCAAAAAAGGGTCACATGAGGGAAATTCCTTGCACCGAAACGCCCTGTTTGTGTGACAGTCTTGTCCCTGACGCACACGGAAACCCCGGATTCCCCGCCCTCTGCCCCCATCACAGCTGCCTGATTGAAGGCAGCGGCGCCACATTTGGCGTCAATTTCAGCGCGCAGATCGCCCAGACGAGCGCATCCGCACGGTCCAGACCCGTCTCTTTATCTCCTACCCCCATCGCCATCAGCTCCTCCTCCAGCTCCCGGAAGACGCCACAATGGTGGACTTTCCCCAGCTGATAGAGCGCCGACACAGGCTCTGCCCGCGCACGCTTGCTCCTTGAGGCGTGAACCAGATCGACCCGGCACTTCACGCCAGCCGTCTGCAGCGTATCGCGCACCATCTCGCCGCCCTGATTGGCCTCGGCCACGATCCGCGACGCGCCGAACTCCTCAGCCGCCTCCACCGCCCGCTTCGCCCACGCCAGCGGCCGCAGCCCCATGGCCGAGCGGTCAGCCAGCACATAGCCATGCCTGCCAAGCCTGCCCGCCACCACGATCCCGCACGCCGACCCATCCATGCCCGCCGGCGGATCGATCGCCACGACCACGCGATCCAGCCGTTTCGGCCGCTCGCTGCGCGCCTGCGCGATCTCTTCCTGCTTCCACAGCGAGCCCTCGCCATCGAGCAGCACGCCGCCCAGCTCCTGCTCGGCCAGACGCGTGCCGCCATAGAGCGCCTCGACTCCTTCGATAAAGCGCGGCGCAAGATTGGCCGCGTTCGCTGACGTGGCCGCCTGCGTCATCACGCACGACACTTCTTCGCGCAGCTTGCGCAGCGCCATGATCGGCTTGGGCGTCGTCGTCACCACAAGGCGCGGATCATTGCCCAGCCGCAGGCCAAGCCGGAGATTGCTGAGCACGTCTTCAGCGTAGCGCCAGGCGCAGAACTCGTCGGCCCACGCCGCCATGAATTGCGGACCGCGCAGACGCTCTGGCTGTTCGGCGGAGAAGCCATAGGCGATCGCGCCATTGTTCCACTTCAGCTTGCGCCGCGAGCTTTCATACTTGGGATGTTCTCGCCCCGGCAGCGAGCGCAGGCCAGAGGCGCCTTCGATCATCACTTCGCGCAGGTCGTGTTCGGTCGGCGCGATGAGCGCGAAGCGTCCGTTCGGCGTCGCCTCCGCCTGTGCGGCCAGCCACTCGGCGCCCGCGCGCGTCTTGCCCGCGCCTCGCCCACCCTGGAACAGCCATGTCGCCCACGCGCCCTCGGGCGGGAGCTGCGCCGCGTGCGCGCCGGCTGGCCAGATGCTGTCGCCGACCGCATCGACCTGTTGCGGATCATCCGGCGGCAGGAGCGGCGGCGGCGCGACCATCACCTTCTTGCTCCAGCCGTCTCTGTGAGCGTGTGTCTCGACCGTCTTCAACACCATGCCGTATCGCTCGGCGATTTCGCGGGCGGTGAAGTCGCCCTCTTCGTAATCGCGTTTCGCGGCCTGCCAGATTTCCGGCGCGAAGGTTTTGCGGAGGCCAGGCTTGCGATCGCCACGCAGCACTTTTTGATGCGCGATGACCGCTGCATCGATGAGGGTGCGCCCGAGATTTTCGAGACCGCGGCCGACGCCGATCAACGCCTCGACCATTCCCGAGATGGTGCGGTGCATGTGCTGGAGGGCGCCATTGTCGGGGTCGAGCGCGCGGCGTTGCGCGAGCTTCCCGTTGGCGCCGACGCGCTGATAGACGGCGGAAGCGGACACGCCGAAGCGTTCGCCTGCCTGCCTTGCGGTCTGGCCGCCGAAATAGGCGTCCTCGATTTCTGTCCACTGCGCTTCCGTCAGCGCTTTCGTGTTCGCCTCGCCCGCTTCCGGCCGCATCTCGCCAGCCGTCGCGGAGAGGACTTCGTGTGTGTTCGACTCCATCGCGGATAGTGACGTCAGGATCCGGCCCGGTTGAATCCGGGCGGGGTTATCCTCTATTTTTGGCGGCCAAGGTGTTGAATTAGCGGGGGAAGATTTTTGGCCGTGCAGCGAATCTGGATGCACGAGTCCAACGGAGTTCGTGCTCGCAGTTTCGGCGTGGGGGGAGTTTGGGGGCTTTCGGGAGAGTCCCCTTGGGGGCCCCCTCCGTCTTGCGCGCAAGGGCGCGCAATCCACCTCCCCCAGTCTTCGACTGAGGGAGGCAAGGCGGCGGTGTTTTGCCTCCACCAGTCCGGAGGACTGGGGGAGGTGGATCGATGCGAAGCATCGCGACGGAGGGGGGGTGTTTCGGCGGGAGCCGACTTGTGATGGAGGGTGGCGGACAGGCTTAATGGGTGGCGCGGGCGCTATCAAATGAGAGTCCCCTCGCGAGCCCCCTCCGTCTCGGCGCGAAGACGCGCCGATCCACCTCCCCCACTTGCTTCGCAAGTGAGGGAGGCAAGGCGCCGGTGTTTTGCCTCCACCAGTCCGGAGGACTGGGGGAGGTGGATCGATGCGAAGCATCGAGACGGAGGGGGGTTATTTCGGCGGGAGCTGT
>JAUYSA010000236.1 GCA_030696545.1 Hyphomonadaceae bacterium | reverse complement strand
CAGGTCTTCAAGACGCGCGAGCATCCCGTCCATGTCGGTTGGGTCGAAGACGATATCGCTCAAACTCGACAACTCCGGTTCTGCCGACACCGCATCGCTTCCGGAATCCGGGGCGATTCAAGGCATTGGAACGCGGGAACTCAAGCGACGGGCTTGTCGCCCGTCTGTCCTCCCGCCGGGGGCACGCCATATCAAATCCAGACGATTCCGTGAAGGCGGCGCCGCGTATCAATCCTGGCTCGAGGCGCCTTACGCATGGGCGTCTGGCCTTGTGCCGGAGGCGGATTGATATTTTTTCATGCGGAGGTGGGATTTGCCGTCTTTCAAGTCGTGACGCGCGAATTTTCTCGTGTTTCTCTTCTCATGCGGCTGGTCAGCGGGCCGCGACGGGTCTCCCGATTTCTCCATCGGGACCGTAGCGGACGCCGCCCTTCCGCTCGCGGTCGGGGTGGGTCGTGCCGGGCTGAAATCCGTTTGCGGACAAGGTCTGGGCGGCCCCTGAAAAGGAGATGCCCTCTATGAGCCAGGAAGCACGCGTTCGGGAGTTGAGCGAGCGCCACAAGCGCCTTGAGGCGGCGATCGCCGCTGAAATGAAACACCCGGCCGGCGATGAGCTGCGCGTACACGAACTCAAGCGGAAGAAGCTTCGAATAAAGGACGAGATCGCCCAGCTTAGAACGAACTAGGCTGGCCTTCCGCGCGGCAACGCGCGGCTCCATCTCCCACAGCTGATTTCACGCGCACGTCGCCCCTTTTGGGGCTGCGTGCGCGGATATCGGCAAGCATCCCCTCAACTCTCGATTGACGTCCTGCCCGGGCGCGCGAAATGTGCGCTTCAGGGGCGTGTATCGGCGGACGAGGGAGAATCGATGCGAGGCCTCTGGGACAACGAACAACCCGTATCGCCCAGCCTGTTGCGGTCGGCGCTTGCGCTGGCCGGCGGCTTTCTGGCGCTGACCTCGATCGTGATGCTGTTTCTCGCCGTCGGCAGCGTCGTTGCGGAACACTATGTCGTGGCGGGATTGCAGCTTGCCTTTGGCATCGCGCTGCCTTTCGCCATATGGCTGGGCCTGCGGATGATGGCGGACATACTGGTCGTGCTGAACCGCTCGCACGACAGGCTCGAAGGCATCGAGGATGCACTTGCGGGCAGGGCGGCTCTCGCGCCAAGGCAGGCGCCGCATACCGGACCAGTGGCCGAGCGCGCCAGCGATGACGGCCCGGCCTATCCAGCGGAAGACTAGTCTATTCGTCGGCGGGCTTGTTCTTGCCGAAGTTCGCGAACAGCTGCTCGGCCGTGATCTTGTCGCGCTTGGGCTCGTCGCCATCGGAAGAGGCGTCGTCGGAAGGTTCGGCCGGCGTTGGCGTCACGACCTTGCGTAGCGTCGGGCCAGCGAGGCGGGCGTCTTTTTCGTCGCGCGCCTGGGACTTTTTCGACGCAGCTTTCGACACGATGGAGTCGAGTTCGATCTGCGTGCAGAGGCCCAGTGTCACGGGATCGACCGGCTTGAGGCCGGCCGTGTTCCAGTGCTGGCGCGAGCGCACGGATTCGATCGTGGATTTCGTGGTGCCGATCAGGCGCGAGATCTGCGCGTCCGTGATTTCCGGGTGGTGCTTGATGAACCAGTAGATCGCGTCCGGGCGATCCTTGCGGCGCGACACCGGCGTGAAACGTGCGCCCTTCTTCTTGGCTTCCGGCACGTTGGCGTGCTTCAGCGGCGGCATCTGAAGTTCGTAGGTCTTGTCGGCCTCGCCCTTGGCAATCTCTTCGCGCGTCAGTTCGCCGGAGGCGACCGGATCGGCGCCGCGCATGTTCTCCGCGACTTCGCCGTCGGCGATGCCTTTGACTTCCAGCGGGTGCAGTTCGCAGAACTCCGCGATCTGCTCGAAGGTGAGCGTGGTGTTGTCGATCAGCCAGACGGCTGTCGCTTTGGGCATGAGAATCTTAGCCATGTGGGCCTCGGTAGATGCTGAAAACGAAAAACCCGGCGCTAGGGCCGGGTTTCTCGGAATTTTCGAGAAGAAGAAGAAGTCCTGAGCGATGCTGATATAGTTCAGGTTTTCCGGGTTGTGAACCCGAAATGACGACGCCCGGACGCCTAGAATCAGGGACTTATCAGCCAACCTGCAGAATTATTTTTCCTGCATGGTCGCTGGACTCCATTTTTGCGTGGGCTGCATCGGCTTCCGCCAGGGTAAATGTGCCGCTGACCAGGGGGCGGAAGCGGCCATCCTTGATCATCGGCCAGACGTTTTCGACGACGCCCTGGGCCAGCATCGCCTTGTAGTCGTCGGTGCGGATCCGCAGGGTCGAGCCCATGATTGAGATGCGCTTCATCATAAGGCGCAGGAGATCACCCTCGATCTTCGAGCCGTGCAGGAAGGCGATGTAGCAGAGGCGGCCAAGATCTTTGAGGATGGTGAGGTTCTTGTCGAAATACGGCCGTCCGACCATGTCGAGGATGACATCGACGCCGCCCGCATCGCGCAACACCGCCTCGAAATCCTCGGTCTTGTAGTTGATCGCGCGGGTTGCGCCGAGCTTCTCGCACAGGCGGCATTTTTCATCCGTGCCCGCGGTTGCATAGACGGTTGCGCCCCAGGCTTTGGCGATCTGGATGGCGGTCGTGCCGATGCCGCTTGCCCCACCATGGATCAGCAGCGTTTCTCCCGGTTTCAGCTTCCCCATCTCGAACACGTTGTTCCAGACGGTCAGCACGGTTTCGGGGAGGCCAGCGGCTTCTTCGTAGCTGAGCGGGTTGGGGATCGGCATCGCCGAACCCTCATGGGCGAGGGCGTACTGGGCGTAACCGCCGCCTGGAACAAGTGCGCAGACCTTCTCGCCGCTCTTCCAGCGCGTGACGCCGGGGCCGACGGCCTCGATATCGCCCGCCACTTCCAGACCCAGCGTGTCAGGCGCGCCCGGGGGAGGCGGATACTTGCCAGCGCGCTGCACAAGGTCGGGACGGTTTACGCCTGCCGCGCGCACGCGGATGAGCACCTGACCCGGGCCGGGCGAGGGCTTTTCGATCTCGTGGAGCGTGAGCGCCTGTCCCACCACGGACTTCACGGCAGTCATCATGGGTTTGGACATTTGGCGCATCCCGGGTTTTAATCATGAAGAGGGGCTGCGCTTCTTGGGCGTGTGCAGGGCACATGGTCAAGAAGGGGAAGGATACAGGCAGGTCAGAACCGAGGAGACACGGCCATGACATTCGATGAAGAGCCCATCAGAACGGCGCTGAAACGGTCGCTGGACGACATGTCGATCCAGGACCTGAAAGAGCGGATTGAGACCCTCAAAGGCGAGATATCGGCCTGCGAGGCGATGATTGTGAAGAAGGAAGCGACACGGAAAGCGGCCGAGGCGGCGTTCTTCAAATCCTGACGGCAACCTGACGAAACGGCCGCCTCATAAAGCGGCAAGGGTCTTGCGTGATACCGGAACGAACCAAGGGGTTGCCGTTAATAAGGCTTGTGCAAGGTCTCGGGACGAGACTGCTCGCCGGACGGATGTATTTTTGAGGGTATTATGCGCGACGCGATGCAATCCACCGACCCAATGCGCGACGACTGGAAGCGCAGGGTGGCGGAATTTGCCGGATCGGAGATGTTCGACCGCCTGTTCAAAGAGGGCATGGCTCTCGTTGAGGAGGCAGCGACCTATCTCGATGGCCCCGGACGCACGGATTCCCGCAAGCTCAACCGCGAACTCGCGCTGGTTTACGCCGCCGAGAGCATGGAAGTGACGACGCGCCTGATGCAGGCCGCCTCGTGGCTGGTCGTGCAGCGCGCTGTCCGCGAAAAGGACATGAAGGTCGAGGAAGCTGGCGACGAGAAATACCGCATATCCAAGCCCGGCGAGCCGCATCCGTGCGATCGCGCCGTGATGCCTGCGCCGCTGATGACGCTGGTTGATCGTTCGCGCGCGCTCTACGAGCGCGTCTGGCGCTTCGACTCGACGCTTTTCTCGGAAAGCCCCCCGCCGGCCGAGAACCCCGTTATGAAGCAGATTGACCGTCTGCGTCAGGCTGCCGAAGGCGGCGCTTTCGATCCGCTGTCGGTCTGGCGGCGCTAGGTTTCCCGATTCCCTGATAAGCTGAGCGACGAACACCTGCAGGGTTCGATTTTGCCACAGGCATAATCGACGGTGGACAGCGGCGTGCGTTCGTCGCCTGATCGCACCGGGACTCATGACGGGAGGGGCGCTCCATGCTGCGTTACCGGAAGCGCGACATGGCGCTGGCGATCGGATCATCGACGCTGGCGGGTTATGTCGACGCCATAGGCTTTCTGAGCCTTGGCGGGTTCTTTGTCTCATTCATGAGCGGCAACTCCACGCGCCTCGCAGTCGGCATCGCCGGTGTGCCGGCGGAAGCGCTGATCGCCGGGCGATTGATCGGCAGCTTTCTGCTCGGCGTCATTCTCGGAAGCCTGATCGGGCGGGCTGCGGGATCGAAGCGCCCGCCTGCCATACTGGCCCTGGTGGCCGTGATGCTCGCGTCGGCAGCGGCGTTGGCGGGCGCCGGGGCGGCGGACCTCGCCATGTTGCTCGTGGCGGCCGCGATGGGCACCGAAAACACCACGTTTGAACGCGATGGCGAGGTCGCCATCGGCCTGACCTACATGACAGGCGCGCTGGTCAAGCTGGGGCAGCGCATAGCGGGTGCGTTGACCGGCGGTCCGAAATTCGCCTGGCTTCCCTATCTCGGGCTCTGGCTCGGCCTTGTCACGGGTGCAGTGGCCGGCGCGCTGGCATGGCCCGTCATCGGCCTTGCCGGGTTGTGGTTCGCCGCGCTGGCGGCGCTGTGCCTGTCAGCTGCGGCGTGGATGATCACGCGCCCGCTTGCCTCAAAGCCGCCTGCCTGAAAAGCAGAAAGCCCGCCGTTTCCGGCGGGCCTCCCCAGTGTCTCAATAGCCAAATCCGATCAGGTGGATTTGACGAAGCCTTTGAACTTGTCCTTGAAGCGCGACAGACGGCCGCCGCGGTCGAGCACTTGCGCCGCGCCGCCGGTCCAGGCCGGGTGCGATTTCGGGTCGATGTCGAGCGACAGCTTGTCGCCCGGTTTGCCCATGCACGAACGGGTCTGGTATTCGGTCCCATCAGTCATCACCACGGTGATGAAGTGATAATCGGGATGGCCTTCTTTTTTCATCGGAAGTCTCTGTCGCGTCTGTCGAAGGGTCCCGAAAGCGTTAACGCCGGAAGCCTTGCTGAATTCGGGAGCCGGGCTCATACCCGAACGCGGCCGGGCTGGCAAGCTGGCGGGTCATACACCCGGAAACCGGGGTTTTAGAGGGCGGAATGAGCGACGGAAACAGCCAACCCAGCAATACTGGCGGCGCCAGCTTTGACCGCACGGCCGGCGCGCAGCGCTGGGGCGAGGGCGGGCCGGAGCGGGAAAAATCGCGGTCCTTCGGGCCGCTGCTCAAGCTTGCGCCCTATGTAAAGCGGCAGAGAACCACCGTGATCATGGGCGTGATCTTCCTGTTCATCGCCGCAGTTCTGAACCTGGCCATCACCTTCCCGGTGCAGTGGCTGGGCAATAATGCGTTCCAGAGTTTCGATCCCGGCCTGATCAACGCAGGCTTCGGCGCGATGATCGGCATCGCGCTGGCCCTCGGCGTCGCCTCGGCTGTGCGCTTCTACTTCTTCTCGCGCTTCGGCGAACGCCTCGCGGCAGATCTTCGCGGCGATGTCTATGCCCGCCTGATGTCGCTTTCGCCCGCCTACTTCTCGAAGCTGAAAACCGGCGAGGCAGTTTCGCGCCTGACAGCCGACATCACGCTGATCGAGACTTTCTTCGGCTCCACCTTCTCGATGGCGGTGCGTTCCACCGTCACATCCATCGGCGCGCTGATCCTGATGTTCATAACGTCATGGAAGCTGACCGGCATCCTGTTCGTGCTCGCGCCCGTGCTGATCCTGCCGATCCTCGCCATGGGCCGTCGCGTTCGCAAACTCTCCGTCAGCGCGCAGGATCGTATCGCGGACGCCGCATCGGAAGCCACTGAGACCATCGACGCCATCGATCTCGTCCAGGCCTACGGCATGGAGAAGGAACGCGAGATGCGCTTCCGCTCCGCCATCGAGGCTGCGTTCAAGGCGGCGCTGGCTCGCATCGGCGCGCGTGCGTGGCTCACCGGAATCGTCATCGCCCTCATGTTTGCTGGCGTCACCGGCGTCATCTGGATCGGCGCGCTGGAGGTTCAGTCCGGCGCGATGACAATCGGCGCCTTCATGCAGTTCGTGCTGTTGGCTGTGTTTGGCGTTGGCGGCTTTGCGACTGTCGCAGAAGTCATGGGCGACGCGATGCGCGCCTCAGGCGCTGCCGTTCGCGCCATCGAGATTCTTGAACAGAAGCCAGATATTGCCGCCCCGGCGCACCCGAAGCCGATGCCCGCCAAGCTTGCCGGTCATGTGAAGCTCGACAATGTGTCGTTCTCCTATCCCGCGGCGCAGGGGCCTTCGCTCAACAATGTCTCGTTCGAAGCCAGGCCCGGCGAAATGATCGCGCTCGTCGGCCCGTCGGGCGCCGGCAAGTCGACCGTGTTCCGTATGCTGCTGCGTTTCTTCGATCCGCAGACCGGCGGCGTCACGCTCGACGGCCTTGATGCCCGCGATGTTGATCCAGCCGAATGGCGCGCCCGCTTTGCCTATGTGCCGCAGGAAGCGCCGATTTTCTCGGGTGACGCCGCTGGCAACGTCCGATTCGGCCGCACAGACGCAACCGACGATGAAATCCGCGAAGCCCTGCGAAAGGCGGAGGCGTTCGCCTTCCTCGAAGGCCGTGGCGGTCTTGCCGCCGAGGTCGGCTCCAAGGGACGTCAGCTTTCCGGCGGCGAACGTCAGCGCATTGCGATCGCGCGGGCGCTGGTTCGCGGCGCTCCCGTCATGCTCCTCGACGAAGCCACCAGTGCACTCGACGCCGCCAACGAGCGTCTGGTCCAGAAGGCACTCGATCAGGCCAGCCGGGGCTGCACAACGCTTGTCATTGCTCACCGTCTCGCCACCGTGCGCCGGGCCAACCGGATCATCGTGCTCGATCAGGGCCGCGTGGCAGAGCAGGGCGATCATGAAAGCCTCGTCCGCGCGGGCGGCCTCTATGCCAAGCTGGCCGAGATGCAGTTCACGAGCGCCTGAGGGTTCGCCATGGATAAGCTTGAAACCGAGAGGGCTGCCGCGGCCACTTACGAACGTATTGCAGATCGCTACGCTGCTGCGCTCGAGACCAAGCCGCACAACGCCTATTACGACCGGCCCGCTGTCATCTCCCTCTGGCCCAATGTCGCCGGGCTGGACGTGCTTGATACCGGTTGCGGACCCGGCGTCTATGCCGAAGAGCTGGTCAATCGTGGCGCGCGCGTAACCGCTGGCGATATATCTGCCCGGATGTGCGAACTGGCGTCAGTTCGCCTCGCTGGCCGCGCAACCGTGACGCCGCTCGATCTGGCCGCGAATTTGCCCGCCGCAGAGGCGGCGTTCGATATGATCAACGCGCCGCTCTGCCTCGACTACGTCCGCGACTGGCGCCACGTGTTTTCGGAGTTCTTTCGCGTGCTCAGGCCCGGCGGCATCGTCATCATGTCCGCCGCCCATCCGGATTTCGATGCCGAGTATTTCAAGACTGACGCTTATTTCGATGTCGAATCCGTCGAAGCGACATGGAGCGGCTTCGGCGAACCGTTCCGCATGAATTGCTATCGGCGCTCACTGGCCGACTTCATCAATCCGCCGCTGGAGGCTGGCTTCAGGCTGGATCGCCTGCTCGAGCCGCTGCCGACAGAGCAGTTCCGGCAAGCCGATCCCCGCCGTCATGAACGGCTGATGCGCCGGCCATCCTTCCTGATGATGCGACTTCAGCGTCCCTGATTGCCACTGTCTTGCTTATTGTAGCGCCAAATGTCGGGTATTCGGACGTGAGCCCGTCCTGTGGTTTTGGCCCGCAAAGGACAGTCCCATGCGCTTCATGATGTTCGTCGCCACCGACAGCGATCCTGACCCCAAGGCCGAGGCGCCCGGCGAAGTCGAAACCTGGGTCGATGATGTCGACAGTCGCGGTAAACGCATCACCGGCGATCGGCTTCGTCCTGCCGGCGCCGCGAAAACCGTTCGTGTAAGGGGCGGCCAGAAGATGGTCACAGATGGGCCGTTTACCGAGTCCAAGGAAGTGATCATCGGCTTCGATATTCTTGAATGCGACAGCATGGATGAAGCCATCGAGATAGCGGCAAGGCATCCCATGGCGCGAGCAGGCCGACTCGAAGTACGGGCATTCTGGCCATTCGAGGAAGAGTAGCGCTTTCCGGGATTGTGAAGTTGCAGTTCGCCACTGGTTGCGCCCCTGCGTGGGTGTAAAAGAGCCAATCCGCAACGGAGGCTCCCATGTTCGACGCGAAGAAGCTGCTCAACGAGATGTTCGGAGCCGGTGGGCCCAACAGTCCGCTCGACAAGATCGGCGGAATGCTCGGCGGGCTTCTGAACGATAGTGTCTCCGGCATGAAAGAGGGAGCGGCCGCAATCGAGCAGAAGACCGGGATTGGCGCCAAGGCGGATTCCGCGATCAAGGGCGCGACTGGCAAATCAGGCGGCGATATCTTCGAACAGGCCAAGGCCTTCGCCAGCCAGAACAAGGCCGTGACAGGAGCCGCGCTCGGCGGACTTGGCCTGCTGCTGCTCGGCACGCGTGGCGGGCGCGGCCTTGTCGGCAGCGCCGCAACCGTTGGCGGCCTCGCAATGGTCGGCGGCCTTGCGTACAAAGCCTGGCAGAACCATCAGGCCGGAAAGACGCCCGAAGCCCCCGCCCAGATCGAGGCAGCGCCCGACGCCAGCCCGTTCGGCGAAACCGGCAATCCTGAACAGGACAATGAAACGTCGATGCTCGTGCTGCGTGCGATGATCGCAGCCGCCGCCAGCGATGGCGTGATCGACAATGCCGAGCGTTCACGAATCATCGGCTCGCTGGAAGAGGCGGGCATGGATGTCCACGCCGCCAAATTCCTCGACGCCGAATTTGCAAAACCCGCAACGATCTCAGAACTGGCCGCCGCCGCGAACACGCCCGCCCTGGCGGCGCAGGCCTACACCGCCGCACGCATCGCTATCGAGCCGAACGGCATGAAGGAAAAGGCGTTCCTGATGAACCTCGCCGTGGCGCTGGGCCTCGACGAAGGGCTCGTCGCCCAGATCGACGCAGGCGCTTCCGCCGCGAAGGCCTAGAGCGGCTTCAGCAGCTTGCTGCCCGTGGCGGGCTTCTTCAGCTTGCCTTCCACGAGTTCGATAAGCTTCGGCGCAAGGCTGGTGTTGGCAGCGACGAAGGATCCGCGCGTCGGGTCTTTCTTCTCGAGGCCCGTCACCATGCCGCCTGCTTCCTGCATCAGCACGAAGCCCGCCGCGATATCCCAGAGCTGCAGGTCGCGCTCCCAGAAGCCGTCGAAGCGTCCAGCGGCCACCCACGCGAGGTCCAAGGCGGCCGAACCGAAACGGCGCACGGCGGCGACTTCGTTGCGCACCCGCGTCAGCTCGTCGATGAATTTCTCGCCGCCATTCTTGCCCAGCTGCGGAATGCCGGTGGTGACGACAGCCTCGGAAAGCTTGCGGCGCGAGGCGACACGCATCCGCTTGTTATCGAGCCACGCGCCCAGACCCTCTTCGGCCCAGAACGTCTCGTTGCGCATCGGATCATGGACGACACCCGCGCGTAGCTTGCCGGCGCGCTCAAGCCCGATCGACACCGCGAAGTGCGGAATGCCGTGCAGGAAGTTCAGCGTGCCATCCAGCGGGTCGATGATGAAGCGGTGCGTCTTGTCCGAACCTTCAACCTCGCCGCCTTCCTCCAGCAGGAAGCCATAGCCGGGCCGCGTCTTCTCGAGGCTCTTGCGGATGATCTCTTCGGCTTTCTTGTCGGCAGCCGAAACGAAATCCGCAGGTCCCTTGCGGGAGACCTGCAGGTTCTCGACTTCGCCAAAATCGCGGATCAGCCGGCGGCCGCCTGCGCGCGCAGCATCGATCATCACGGTGACGGTGGGGGAGGGACGGGACATGTCAAACAGCCTTCGCTGCGTCGGGGCGCTCCGGATAAACCGAAAGCGTGAATCCGACGCTCACTTAAAGTGCGCCGTTCCCATACCGGGCAGAGCCCAAAGCGCAAGCTTTGTTCGCTTTTCCGGGGTGCGGCGCCTGAACCAGTTCAGTGGGCCAGATCAGCTGGCAAGCTCATCAAACAGGGCGTTGAAGGCTCGGACAGCTTCCGCCGCGCCTTTTTCATGCCGCCAGACCCCTGCCGAAACCGCAAGGAAATCGGCCCCCGCCTCGACCAGCGGACGGGCGTTTACCGTAGTGATCCCGCCGATGGCCACGCAGGGCAATTCCATCATTTCCTGCCACCAGCGCAGCAGGTCAGGCTCTGCGGTTGTAGCGGGGTCCTTGGTGTCGGTCGGATAGAAGGCGCCAAAGGCGACATAGTCCGCGCCCGCCTCTCCAGCCTCCATGCCCAGATGGCGGCTGTCATGGCAGGTCACGCCAACGATTGCGTTCTCGCCCACCAGCTTGCGCGCCCGTGCATACGGCATGTCAGTCTGACCGATATGAACGCCATCCGCGCCCAGCTCCACGGCGAGGTCAGGGCGGTCATTGATCAGCACCGCCACGCCCCGGTCCTGCGCGCGTGCGATGACGTGGCGGCCCAGTTCGAGGATGTGGCTGTCCGGCGCCGGAACGCCGTCACGCGATTTCAGCCTGATCTGCAGCGAGGCGACATCCCCGCCATCCAGCGCCTGATCCAGCTGCCGCGAGAACGCGGCGATATCCGCAACTTCTGGCGGCGTGATCAGATAGAGGCGGCAACGGCGTGACATGCGCGTGGAGTACGCCCGGCGCGGCCGCCGTTCAAGCGGGCGTCCCGGATTCGGCCTTCGATTGCAGATTTTGCCCCGGTGAGTTGACCGCCCCCGGTAGGCGCTGTCTTAGATCAGCACGGGCGAGCGGCTGGCCGGGGTATGCAGATGAAACTGGCGTTGAAGATACTTGGCGGCGTGGTGCTTGTTCTCGCCATCGTGGTCGGCGTTGCGCTGTGGCGCACGACACAGTTTGGCGCAAAGCCCGACACGCAAACCGTGATCACCCTCCCGGAACCTCCGCCCATCGATGTCGCGGCGGCAGCGGAGATGCTCGGCGCCGCCATCCGCATCCAGACCGTCACCTACGCCTCCGGCGACCCCAAGCCCGGCGCCGATCAGCCCTGGATTGATCTGCAGGCGGCGCTGCAGACGCGCTATCCCGCCATCTTCGCGAAGATGACGCTCGAGAAAATTCTCACGCACGCCATGCTGATGACGTGGACCGGGACCGATCCCTCCCTGCCGCCTGTGATCCTCATGGCGCACCAGGATGTTGTGCCAGTGAACCCCGGCACAGACGCCGACTGGACGCATGGCCCGTTCGGCGGGGTTGTCGCCGATGGCTATATCTGG
>JAUYSA010000184.1 GCA_030696545.1 Hyphomonadaceae bacterium | reverse complement strand
ACCTGTCGCGGCGCGCCACTTTCATCAGGCGCAACCTCGCCCTCGAAACGCTGTCCGTCAGACGTTTCGAGAAGGCCGCATCCGCAAGCCTCATCGTCTTTCCAGGCGCCCGTCCAGACAAGACCGTCGCGAGATGTCGCGACGCCATGACCGTCTCGCCGCCCATCAACGAAGTCGCCAGCGTAGCGCGCAGCTTCCTTTCCGCTTTCGAGGAAGGTCATGATGCCCGAACCATGTGGCTGCCGGTTGACCGTCTCGCCAGAATAGGACGCGCCATTCTTCCACGTCAGCGCATCGGGATGTGTTGCGGCTGCTTCCGTTGCGTGTGCAGCAGCGAGACGTGCGCGCCACGCATGCTCTCGCGCCTCGCTCACAACGCCGCGTACATCGGCAGGCAGGGAGGCCAGTGCAAACGCTGTTGACTCACTCAGCGCGGAAAGGCGTTTGACCTCGCGCTCAAGCTTGGTGATCCGTGCCCGTTCTGCAGCAACCGTCGCATCAGCCGTCTTACGGTCACGGATCGCGTTGGCTTCGTTGAGTTGCGCAGTTGCAATCGCGCGCTCGGCTGCTTCCGCGCGGGCCTCTGCCGCAGCGGCCTTTTCCATCAGCGCTTCCGGCGAATGGCTGGGCGCGAAATCCTTTGATAGCGGATCGGCAGGGAAGGCCAGCGACAGCGCACGTTGCTCTTCTAGCGTCCCGTCCGCCGCATACTTCGCCAGTGCTGGCCTGCCCAGTTTCTGGCCCAGCTTGTCCGCGAACGCGATCCACTTCCGCGTCCGGCCATCTATGTCGGATGCTTCAAGTCGCAGCTGCGAGCGAGCATGAGGCTCTCCCGGTCCGCCGAGCACAGCGATGTCTGCGTCGTCAGGGGCTGATTGGCTCGACGGCGACAGCACGGCAAGCTTTATGGGGAGGGCTGCTTCAGGATCAAAGTCCACCTGCGAGCCGTCAGCGAAATCAACCTGCAGGGCGGCAAGCGCGCGCTCCAGCATTCGCCGGAACGGGCCGTCGATCTCAGCGTCCCAGAAAATGAATACCCGGCGTTCCCCGGCCATGTCGTCCCCTCAGCGGAGCGACCTTGGCATGGCCCGGCGCGTGACGAAAGATCAGTGCGGCGTCGCCGACCAGCGCCGCCAGATGTGAAGAATGCGCGGACCATCGACCAGATAGCGACCCCACAGACGGCCGGGTTCAGAGCCCAGACGGTGCAGCCACTCCAGACGGTGCTCGCGCATCCAGCCGGGCGCGCGCTTCGTTTCGCCGGCGAGGAACTCCAGCGCTGCGCCACAGCAGATCGCAACGCCGACCGCGCCGCCGGATGTCATCGCCTCGTGCGCGATCATCTCCTGCTGCGGAGAGCCGACGGCGAGGAAAACAAATGGGGCGGGGTTGTCGCGAATGAAGTGCACGCATTGGGCGCGAGCTTTTGGATCGTCTTTCAGGCCATAGGGCGCATCAAACCAGCGAACATCGGTCAGGCCGTGCCGGCGCCGCATCGCTTCAACGATCTCGGCCGACCCGCCGATCACCACGACCGTGTCATTGCGACCGATGTGATGGCGGAACAGAAGCTCGACAATGTCGGCTCCTGGCGCCGCCGGGACGAAGAGGCGAGAGACCTCCGCGAAGATCTCGAGAATGCGGCTATCGCAGAGGTTCAGCCACGCATCCGCGTAAAGCGGGCGAAGCTCCGGTTTGCGATCCAGCCTGACGATGTGGTCGACGTTCGGCGTCGCGACATAGGCAAACGGTTCGAGCTTGTGGGCGCGGGTCGCGATGGTTCGTGCAGCTTCATCTGGTCCCATCGGGTCGAAGGCCAGACCGAGGAATTGAGTACGACTGGGGGTGCGCGCCATCCAGCCTGCTTACTCTGTCTCGGTTAGCGCCTCGTTTCCTGAACCTGAAGAATTCGTTTCTCCGGCCGTTCCGTCGCGCCCATAACCGTACTTTCGCAGCAGGCCGCGCATCTGGTGATAGCTGAGCCCCAGATGATCCGCCGCCTTGCGCTGGTGGCCGCGGCAAACTTCCAGGGCGCTTCCGATCAGACGCTTCTCCAGCTCCGCAACCAGCGCGTTAAGATCTACGGGTTCCCCATCGTTCGATGGTGCGACGGGTTTCGTCTCCACAATCACTGCCTGCATGACCGGAGGCGCCGCTGCCAGTGTGGGCGGAGGCGTGGAAAGATCCTTGGGCGGCCGCCACGGTGAATTGAACGGGTCCAGCAAGTCAGCCGTGATGCCGACCGGGCCTATCGGTCCCCCATTGGCCTGGGCGGCCATCGCGCGAAAAGTCGCGCGCTCGGCCGCGTTGCGCAGTTCGCGCACATTGCCGGGCCATGGGTGGTCGCACATCGCTTCCAGCGCCCTGCGTGACCAGCCGGGGAAGTCGCCTTCCAGCTCGCGCGCGATGCGCTGGCCGAAATGCTCCGCCAGCAGGATGATGTCCTCCGGCCGCGCCCGCAGTGGGGCCAGCGTGATGACGTCGAAGGCGAGGCGATCCAGCAAGTCGGCGCGGAAACGCCCTTCGGCGGCGCGCGCAGGCAGGTCGACGTTGGTCGCGGCGACGATACGCACATCGGTGGTGATCGTGTCTTCCCCGCCCAGCCGCTGGAACTGGCCGTATTCCACCACGCGCAGCAGCTTCTCCTGAACCTGCATCGATGCAGTGGCGATTTCGTCGAGGAACAGAGTGCCGCCATTTGCCTGTTCGAAGCGGCCCTGACGTCTCTTGGTGGCGCCCGTGAACGCGCCTGCTTCATGGCCGAACAGTTCGCTGTCGAGCAGGTCTTCCGATAGCGCGCCGCAGTTCACTTTCACGAACGGCTTCTCCCAGCGGGGGGAGAGATAGTGAAGGCGTTCCGCGATCAGTTCCTTGCCGGTGCCTCGCTCGCCGATCACCATGATTGGCCGCTCGACCAGCGCCGCCAGCGAGACGCGCTCAAGACACTCCAGCCACGTCGCCGATTGACCGATTAATTCGGGAGGAGAGGGCGTGGCCATGTGGCGAGAATTACCACTCTATAGTCGAATACGCCAATCTTTTCATGGTGGATTTTGCCAAATAGCTAATGTTGGCTGTGGAGAAAATCAACAATATCCAATAAAAACAACAACAAGAGTGGTTAGCAAAAACTTGGCACGGCGGTTGCAATCAACTGGTCCATGCCGGGATAACACTGGCAACAAACAGGAGCAGATGATGCGCTACGGCCAGGATCCATACCAGAAGCCCAGCCCACTGGGTCGCTTTGGAAGCTGGCTAGGCCGCAGGCCGTTCGAAAGCTGGGGTTTCTTCCTCGCCGGCTTCATCGTGGCGCGCATCCTGTTCTGACTCTCCTCTTCATCGGCACACTGAAGAAAAACAAGAAGACCATCCCCCGAGAAGATTACGACGAAAGGTTCTGATATGGGCGTTTTCTCCCGACTCTCCGACATCATCAATTCGAACATCAATTCCATGCTGGATAAGGCGGAGGATCCGGAGAAGATCGCCCGTCTGATCATCCAGGAAATGGAAGACTGCCTGGTCGAGGTCCGTTCGGCCGCTGCGCGGTCCATGGCGGACAAGAAGGAATACGACCGTGACATCGTCACGCTCGAACAGACCCGTCTCGACTGGACAGCCAAGGCCGAGCTCGCCGTGGAAAAGGGGCGCGAAGACCTCGCCCGCGGCGCCCTCTCCGCCAAACAGCGCGCCGAGCGCGAGATCGACAGCCGCCGTCAGGCGCTGAAAGCGATCGAGGAAGTCTCGGTCCGCCGCCAGGACGATCTGGAAAAGCTGCAAGCGAAACTGGACGAAGCGAAAACGAAACATCGTGCGCTTGTTGTTCGCCGCGAAGCTGCCGAACACCGCATCGCGATGCGCTCGCGCATCGAGGTCAACAAGGTCGACGAAGCGATGCGCCGCTACGGCCAGATCGAACGCAAGGTCGACGAGATGGAAGCCTATGCCGATCTGATCAATGTTGGCGATCATTCTCTGGAAGCTCAGTTCCAGGAACTCGCGGCTGAAGAGTCGATCGAGAAGGAACTGGCGGAAATCAAGCGCCGCCGCGGCGGCGCACCGTCACCGACGCCCGCTCCGGTCCGTCGGAAAGCAGCTGGTGAAGGCGAGGGCGTCTGATGCAAGCCGAAGCGGTCATGGGAATGGGACTTGGCCTTGTCGCCATCGTTTCACTGTTCGTCGTACTTCCGTGGATGATCCTCCACTACATTTCGAAGAACCGCTCTTCGAAGAATCTCACGGAAGACGACGAGCGGATGCTCGAGGACCTGTGGCGCTCCGCCCGCACGATGGAGCGCCGTATCGAGACCCTCGAGCGTCTCGTTGAACCCGACGCCGCTCCGGCCCGCCCCCGTCCGACCCACAGCACCCGTGGAGACATCAACTGATGCGCGACGATTACATCTCCTCCCCAAATCCGAAGCGGCTCTACCGCTCCCGGGACAAGGTCATCGCCGGCGTCTGCGGCGGCGTAGCCGAGCGTATGGGCTGGGATCCCACGATCACCCGCATCGGCGCTGCCGTACTGATGTTCGCCGGCGTCGGCTTCATCCTCCCGGTTTACCTGGTGATCTGGGCAATCACGCCCTACCAACCCTATCGCCCCCGCAATCTGACGCCGGATGAGGAACGCTTCTGGACGTCGGTTTCGGATCGTCCGCGCGAAACGTTCTCGAACATCCGGTACAAGTTCAAGGACATGGACGACCGGCTGGCGCGGATGGAACGCTCTGTGACTTCAGAAGAGTGGAAACTGCGCCGGGAATTCCGCGACCTCGAAGGACGCTAGACTGGTACGAGCTGGACGGCGGCAATCTCCTCCCACACCGCGCCGCCGTCCGGACCAGACCTCAAGACGACCCAGACCAAGAGCCCCAATTCATAGAGGGACATGATGGCTCGCGCTCTCCAGATCAGACTTGCCTGCGCTGCTGCACTGCTTGTGACTGGCATGTCAGGACTAATCGTCGGCGCCCGGCTTGGCGTCGTCCACCTCGAAGCCGGCGAAATGACGCTGGTGTTCGGCGGGGGCGACCAAGGGTTGACCATGGGCGTGGCTACGCGAGGCTGCCCGCCGAACTGCAGTATCAACATCGACTGGCGCCCCACGGCGTCGCTGACTTCGACGGGGTTCTGAGATGGAAGGTACGATTGCGGTTGTCGCTCCGTTCCTGATGGTGGTGGCCATTGTCTGGATCGTGCAGCAGGGCAAAAATCGCCGGGCCGAAGCAGCCCGCGGCGGTTCGCGCGAGGACGATGTCGTGATGGGAGCGATGCAGGCCCAGATCGAAAAGCTGACGGATCGCGTTTCGGTGCTTGAGCGGCTGGTGACGGATGATGATCGCCGCCTGTCCCGCGAGATCGACAGTCTGCGCGGGCGTGACCGGCCGCCGGTCTGACGGCAACGACATAAAAGGAGAGCGGCATGATCGACGACATGACGAAAGCCGCACCTGCTCCCGCGCCGCGTGAGCCTTCGGCGGCGCCTGCAAAATTTCTGGACCGTGATGATGGCCATGCCATCGTCCTGGGCAAGTTGCGGACGGACGAGGAAGCGCTTCTCGCCGCCGAGATCGAGAAGCTGCATGACAAAAACACGGGGAGCACGTGATGGAATGGATTGCCGTCAGCATCGTCATCGGGAT
>JAUYSA010000343.1 GCA_030696545.1 Hyphomonadaceae bacterium | reverse complement strand
GGATCGCCTCAAGGGACGACGGGGCCCCACCATTTTTTTGGCGAAGAAGCCAAAAAAATCGTGACCCCCATCGCCGCTGCGCGGTCGCGCCAGCGCGATCCCTTGACCCGCTCCATCACGCCCGCCCGCCGGCATCGTCCTTCACATGGAGACGACGATGTTCACGACCTCATTCACACTGGAACGCCACATCGAGGAGCTGCGTGCAGAGTTGCGCGGAACGACCGACGCCGAAGAAGCATCCGAGATCAGGGCCGAGCTGGACGCGCTGTTGGCGATCGTAAGCGAACCGCGCCGCGAGGAGGAGACGGTCTGATCGTGATTTTGGCGGGAGCGGCGCGTTCCGCTCTCGCATTCTCTTGTGTGGCCAGCATCAGCGCCTGGTGACTGCGCTTCCGGGGTGAGGGCGGGGAGTGGGGAGTGGGGAGAGAAGTTAGCGTCCGCGCGCTGACACATCGGTCAGGTCTGGACGTCCGATTGGCTTTTCCAGGTCCACGGCAGGAGTTCGTCGATCCGGTTTATGGGATGCCCAGCGACCATGCGGGTGATCACATCCTTGAGGTAAGCGTAGGGCTCGACGCCGTTGAGCTTGCAGGTCTCGATCAGTGAACAGACCACTGCCCAACGCTCGCCTCCGCCATCGGACCCCGCAAAGAGGTGGTTCTTTTTGCCCAAGGCCACCGGCCTGATTGCCCGTTCGACGGGATTGGTATCGAGTTCGATCCGCCCGTCGGAGAGGAACCGGCTCAGCGCATCCCAGCGGGCCAGCGCGTAGCGGATTGCTTCGGCGAGATTGCTGCGCGCCGGCAGGCCGGACAGCTCCGCCTCAAGCCATGCATGCAGCGCATCGACCATCGGCTTCGACCGCGCGCGTCGCGTCGCCAGGCGATGCGCCGGAGACTGACCGCGTACCTCTGCCTCAACAGCATAAAGGGCGGCGATGCGGCGCAGCGCTTCGTGCGCCATTGGCGTGTTCTCCGCCTCCGCCACTTCGTAGAACTTGCGCCGCGTGTGCGCCCAGCATGCGGCGAGCACGATGTCGCCCTTGTCCGTCAGTTTCTCAAAGCCGGCATAACCATCAACATGGAGCACGCCCTTGAACCGCGCGAGATGCGCCTCCGGCCGCTCGGCTTTGCGGTCTGGCGCATAGACAAAGACCGCTGCCGGCGGGTCAGGTCCGCTCCAGCCGCGCTGTTCGCGGGCATAGACCCAGAGCCTGCCGGTCTTGGTTCGGCCGCGTCCAGGATCGAGCACCGGGACTGGCGTGTCGTCGGCGAACAGGTTGTCGGACGCGAACACATGCTCGCTCAGCCGGCGGTGCAGGGCTTCGAGCCACCATGACGCGCCGCCGACCCAGCCGGCGAGCGTGGAACGTCCCAGCTCGATGCCATAGCGGGCGAAGATCTGCGATTGTCGATAGAGGGGCAGGTGATCGCAGTACTTGGCGACCAGCACCTGGGAGAGGAGGCCCGGCGTCGCCAGTCCTCCGGCGATCGGGCGCTCTGGCGCCGGCGCCTGCGCGACGTGCTGACATGACCTGCAGCCGTATTTCGGGCGGACGATGCGGATGACCTTGAGTTGTGCGGGTACCCAGTCGAGCATTTCACTGACGTTTTCCCCGATCGCATGCAGAGCGCCGCCGCAGCAGGGACAGACGAGGCCGCCCACATCGACGACTATGTCTTCGCGGGGCAGATGGTCCGGCAACGGCTTGCGGCGAGGATGGTTCTCGGCAACCGGCGGCGGAAGCGGCGTGCTCTCCTCCACGCGACCGATATCGGCGCTGAGGTCTTCAAGGGCGAGCGCCAGCTGGTTCGGATCGAGCCGTTCGGATCGCTTGCCGAACTGCATGCGCTGGAGTTGTTTGATCAGCATCTTGAGCCGGTCGATCTCACCCTCGCGGGTGGAGGCCGCCTCGACCATGTCGCGCACCAGCTGTTGGAGCTGAGCTACGTCCGACGGCAGATTGTCGAGATCGAACCGCATGAGACGAGATTCGCCGCATTCGTGATTTCGCCCAAGACTATTTGTGGTGGCGAGGGGAAGATTCGCGCAGACGTGATCAGCCAGCCTTTGCTGGTCGCCACGTCTTTTCCGGCGAGCGCCAGTCGATCCCTTCGATCAGCATTGCGAGCTGCGCTGGCGTGAGTGTGATTGTCCCGCCTGGATCAGTCATGCGTGGCCAGGTAAAACCGCCCGCGTCGATCCGCTTGGTGAACAGGCAGAGCCCGTTGCCATCCCAGAACAGGATCTTGAGCATCGAAGCGCTTCTCCCGCGGAAGGCGAAGAGATGACCTGAGAACGGATCCTTGTGCAGCGTCTCCTGCACCAGCGCGGCCAGCCCATCCATGCCCTTCCGCATGTCGGTAACGCCCAGCGCCAGATGCACCTTTACGCCTGCGGGTACGATCATCATGGCGCAGCCTCCACATAGCGACGGACCGTTTCAGGGTCAGTTCCGACAGCTGCGAACACACGCCGGCCATCAGCGAGCTCGACCAGCGCCATTCCCGCAGGATGAGGCAGCAGGTCATTGAGAACGAGGTCGTGTTTCCCGGCGTTGCCTGGAGTTGCATCGTCCAGACGCACCGCAGCGAGCTTGGCAGGCTTCGGTTTGCCGAGTCCAAGTTCGGTGCGCCAGCGGAAGAGAACGCCCGGTGCAATGTCATGCTTCCGAGCGACAGCGGATACCGTCACGCCGCGCTGCTCGGCTTCCAGCGCGATGGCAAGTTTCTCCTCCCGGCTGAAGTTGCGCCGGGGTGATCTGGACGTCTCCGTCAAGCTGTTTTCTGAGGTTTCGCTCGTAGTGCTATCACTAAGGATAGCACTAACGGGCGGCCGAGCAGCAGGGTGAAGCAAGGCTCGCCAGTCGCAGTCTGTCTCTCCAGCGTCGATCCGGTTTCGCCATTTCTTGAGGCTGTAGCGCGAGAGATTGAGTGCGTCAGCGTAGGCGCGCAGCTTCATCCCGCTCCAGGTCATTGTTTCAACGTGCATCGCCCAGAAAGCCTGCGCAGCCAGGTTGCGTCGGCTCGTCGGAAGCACGACGCCACGCTTGCTGCGCTTCATTGGCGATGCGATTTGCGCCGTATTCGCACGCCTTTCCGCAGCCTCGACCCAGCGCCAGAACGTAGGTCGGTGAAGCTGCGCGCGATGGCAATACTGGCGCAGCGAGAAGCGGCTGTCGCGCCATGCTGCGACGTGTGCGGCTTGTAGATCGTCGGCCAGACGATCGCTTGTTTGTGGGGATGTCATCGGCGCCTCCGGAGTGCGGAGGCAAGCCCAACTTCGACGGCGTTGCATCACCCGATCGACGTGTCAGGACCGGACGGTTACGGAGAGAAGGGTGGAGTGCAAGATAAAGCACGTACCGTGCGTCGGGCCTCAAGGCCCTGTCTGCACATAGGAAAATCCACCGTGGATACGCCTGTCGCTTGCGGTGGATACACCGCGCTTCATCGCGGGGGTGCAAGCGATGGATTTCCGGTCGTGATCGCGGACATTTCTGCGCATGACGCGGACCGAAAACGATTTCGAACCCAGGTTGGGCAAGCCGGCGCGTGACGTCAGCCCAAGCAAGCTGCGGGCCCTTCGCACGACCGTGCGCAAGGCGAGCAAGCCCCCAGCGGCGCGCGGTTCCAAGCCGAAGCAGACGGGTGTGCGCGCCCACTTCGCCAAGGGATCAGCTGCGCGCCCGAGGCCGGTCGCGACGGCCAGGCGACGTGTCGTCGTGAAGGTGCGTTATGCAGCGAATGCAGGCGGCAAGGGCGCGCCACTGCGGGCGCACGTGGCGTATCTGGCGCGCGAGGCGCGGGGCCCGGAACAGCAGCCTGTCCCCGAGGCGGACAAGCCGTCAGAGGTGGACCGTTCGGTTGACTACCTGTCGCGCGCCGACGTCGCCGGCGAGGCGAAATTCCGGTTCTACGACCGCGCGGAATTTGGCGTCGATCCACGCGCCGTCACGGCTGGCTGGGCCGACGATCCTCGGCACTTCCGCTTGATCGTCAGCGCCGAGGACGGCGAGGCGCTCGGCGATCTCAAACCCTTTATCCGCGAGACCATGGCCGGCCTCGAGGCCAAGCTTGGGACCCGGCTGGAATGGCTGGCAGTCGACCATCACGACACGGACAACCCGCACACCCACGTCCTCATCCGCGGCCGCAAACCGGACGGGCAGGAGCTGTTCATCCCCTCCCGGCTGATCTCGTCTGGAATCCGGGAGCACGCGCAGGAGATCGTGACCCGCGCGCTGGGTCCACGCATCGATCTGGACCTGGCCCGTGAGCGGATGGCGGAAATCGATCTGCGGGCGCCGACGGGTCTCGACCGGGAACTGGCCGCAGCCGGACGGCAAGGGCTGATCTGGCCGGATCGTCCGGAGCTGGTCCGTCGCCTGGAGCATCTCGCGCGCTGGGATCTGGCGGACCGGTCGCAAGGCGCCTGGCGCGTCGCCGACGGCCTGATTACCCGGCTCAAGGCGCTGGCTGACGCGGATGACCTGGAGCGGGCGGTGGCGCCGCTCAGGTCAGGCCGGGCGCTCCAGCCGCTGCTGGAGGCGGACCGCTCGTCGGTCATGATGGGCGAACTGGTGCATGTCAGCATAGCGGACGACTACGGGGACCGCTTCCTCGCCATCATCGAAACCGGGCAGGGGGAATTGCGTTATGCACGCTTCGAGCGCGGCGACGATCTGGCGGTGCTCGACGACATCCAACCTGGCGCCATCGTTTCGTTCGAGCCCGTAATACCAGCAGTGCGACCGTCCGACGAAGCTGTTGCGCGCGTCGCGGCTCAGACCGGGGGCGTCTATTCGCCCGCGCTCCATGGCGAGCGCGAAGCGGATGTCGGGGCCGGGATCATGGCGGCGAATGTGCGCCGTCTGGAGGCGATGCGTCGGATGGGCCTCGTGGATCGCCGGCCGAGCGGTGAGTTCGAAGTCGGTTCTGATCATCTTTCGACGGCAATGCGGTTCGAGCAACGGCTGGCGAAGCGTGCGCCGTTCACGGCGAAGGTCCAGAGCTACTGGTCGCTGGATGAGCAGGTCGACGCCATAGCGAGGAGTCACCTCGACCGCGTGCTGGCGGGAGAGACCCCCGCTCCAGAAGGCGACGGTGAGTTGGCGCGCCGGTTTGAACAGGCTCTCCAGCAGCGCAGGTTGTTCCTGATTGAACAGGGCTGGATGGGGGACCAGGAGCTTGGGCCTTCGCGTCAGACGCTTCAGCGCATGGCGACACTGGAGCTTTCCGCCAAGGCGAAGGAACTGTCCGGAGAGTTGGGTCTCCACGTGCTCACATACGTTCCCAACCGCGTGGCAGGCGTCTACGCCCGACGGATCGATCTTGCCCACGGCCGCATGGCTCTGATCATTGGCGAAGGTCAGGCGACGCTTGTGCCGTGGCGGCCGGCAATGGAGCGCTTCGCCGGACGGGGTGTGGAAGGTGTCCTGCGCGGCCAGACGCTTTCGTGGAAATTGGAACGGGGGATCGGGATTGGTCTGTCTCCGATGTGATCCTTCTCTAAAGGTCGAAGGCCGCTTTGCGCCTGCGTGCAGTCGTAGGTTGAGAGTAAAGGCAAAGGCAGTAATTGGCCCATACAGTCATCACCAGTCGTCGAAGCGCTGGGCCCGATTGCGGCCTGCTTGCCGGACTACGGTTCGGCTGAGTGATGCTCCTTCTTTGCCGCTTCAAACACCTCCCACGCCGCGTTGGCGTTCATGGCTGCAATCGCCAGACCGACGATAAGGTCAGGCCAGCCAGATCGCCAGATGAGGGTCACAAAGGCGGCGGAGATTATCGCCACGTTCGCTAGGGCGTCGTTACGGGCGGAGAGGAATGCCGCGCGCGTGAGGCTGCCGCTGCGACTGCGGAAGCGCACCAGCTTGAACGCACACATGAGGTTCACGGCCAACGCGCCGGCCCCTGCAAGCGAGAGCAAAGTTGCGTCAGGCGCCACCGGCGCCCCAAACTTTTCCCAGGCCGTCCACAGAGTCGCGATCGCGGGGACGAGGATGAGAACTGCCAGCGCCATACCCATGCGCGCCCGCCGCACAGCCGACCAGCCCAGAGCCACAAGGATGAGGAAATTGACCGACGCGTCTTCGAGAAAATCGACGCTGTCGGCAAACAACGAGACGGACCCAATCGTAAGCGCGACGCTGAACTCGACCGCAAAGTAGGCAAGGTTCGCCAAGGCGACAAAGCGCACCGTTCGGCGCAGCGCCTCATCATCCTCTGGAGTGGACGGCATCGGCGCCAGCTAGTGCACCATGAAGTTGATCGTGCGCTTCCCTTCGACCTCGCCGTCTTCCAGCCGCTGGAACTCGATCGCCGCATTGCCGGGCCGAAGCATCTCGTATTCGAAGACGAGGGCAGCCTTGCCGTCAGGCGTCGTCTCCTTGTGTGACCCGGACTGTTTGACTGTGGGTTCGCCAGAGGAAACCGGCCGCCATGTGTCGGTTCCTGGTGAGGGCAATCTCACGACATGCTTCGAGCCCGGCGTGCTGTGGAAGACGAAGCCCTCTTCGGTAAATCCACCGGGGTCGGCCGCCGTCATCGTGGGCGCGGCTGACTGACTAGGTCCGGCGGCTGCAGCTGCGGGCCGGCCTGCCTCTGCAGCGATCGTTGGTGCAGACGCTGCCTGCTCGACGCCCTGCGACGGCTGTGTGCATGCCACTAGCAGCAGCACAGGCGTGAAAACTGAGGCGATACGCATCAGGAGTTCCTTGTTGGGCTGCCAGTCTAGCCTGTGTCTGCAATGTGCCAAGTGTGCCGGAATTTTCGGTCCGTAAGACGCCGTCTGCACTCGCGACATCGAGCCGATGCCTAACCCCGGAGAGAAGGACGCGATCTGGTCCCAAGCGCCGTTCATGCAAAATAGGGCACAGATCGCCAGCACCCGCACATCTGGCAGTATCGCTGAATCTTCAGCCTCGATGGGTATGTCGCTCGGCAAGTCATAAACGGAATTGCAGAAGCTGGCGTCGGCCTGAAGGCGCTGAATTTTCTGCTGCGCGCCGGCCGTGACTTTTGATCGCCAGGTCTCGCGCGCGTTCACACCCCACCTCGATAGCCCTTGCCGAACTGGCTTCTTGTAGACCGCGGCGAAGGTTCAGATCTTGTCGTCCCGCACAGTTTCTCGCTGTCTCGTACGGTCTGCGTACGGATCAAATCTGCTTACACATCGACGGCGCAGATTGACATAGGTTTGGTGGAGCGCATGGTCCTCGCTGGGCGAACGGGTCGGGCTGATCTGTAGCGTAGTTTGTAAGTGCGTCGTTCCTCTGATCGGGCCGACCACTTGGCGCGTGGGGGCATGCGATGCGCAGGCGAGACTTCATTGCATACGGCAGCGCTGGCGTGCTGTCGGCGGCGCTTGTAAACGAGCATCCGGAGAATACCGCCGAGGCGCAGGTAGCGGCAGGCTTCAGCTTCGACCTCGAACTTGTCGAGGTGTTCCAGGAGATGATCGACGGAGAGGTGCTGTTTGCGCTTGCGCTGCGTGACCAGATCACGCGTGCGCTGCGGCCGATCCTCAACGTGGTCGAAGGCGCGAATGTCACCTTCCGGATCACGAACCGCACCCGAAAGGCGCGCCGCTTCGCACTCGCGGGGCTTGCTGACGACTTCTTCGCGCCGATCCCGGCCGGCGGCAGCATCCAGCTGCAGACCATCGCGAACGAGGCGGGCACGTACTGCTATCTCGACAACAGCGAACAGGCGGCGAGCCGCGTAGCCGGTTTCCATGGCATGATGGTCATTGCCCCGTCGGATGGCAAAACGCCGACCGGAACGCGCACGCCGTACAACACGCCGACGGCTGCGCAAAGCATGCTGTTCGATGCGCTCGGGACGGCGCGTTTCCCGGGCGAAAAATGGCGTCCCGACCTGCCGTCTCGCACGCGCACCTGGGTTTTCAACGCGATCGATCCTGTCCTGCAGCAGCAGCTGGAATTGGGGCGAGAGGTCGATCAGACGGCGTTCCTGCGGACTTTCTATCCGCGCTACTTCACGCTGAACGGCCTGAGCGGCTACGACTCCGCGCACGACAAGGACACCGTACCGCGCGGATACGTTGGCGAGCCAGTCCTCATCCGATGCATCAACATGGGATTGTGCACGCACTCGCCGCACATCCACGGCAATCATGTCTTCAGGCTGTCGAGCACCAGCCCCGCGGGCGGTGTCGTAAAGAACCAGAGCATTCCCGAGGTGGATACGTGGATGCTTGGACCACTGGCGCGAGTGGATGTGCTGCTGCCGTTCGTCCGGCCGGATGATATCCCTGAGAAGGCCTGGCCGCCGAAGCAGGAAAAATTCCCGCTGAAGTATCCCATGCATTGTCACATGGAGATGTCGCAGACAGCGCGCGGAGGACAGTATCCGCAGGGGATGATCACCGACTGGGAATTGCTGGGTGACAGGCGGGGGGGTGCGTTATGATCGTCAGAGACCGGGAAGAGTTCGAGGCGTTTGGCTGTGACGTCAATGATGACGAGATTGCCACGCCGGACAAGCTGCCCCCAAACATCAGCTTTGTCTGGGAAGGGCCGCGCGAAGTCGACATCCGCATGCCCGACGGCAAGGAGGTCACATTCTGGAATTTCTCGGACCCACGAGACTCAAAGTCTCGCGATCTCTGGCCGTCGAAGACGATGCGCGTGAAGCAGGGACAGGTCGTTCATTCGACGCTGGATGCAAAGAAGAACACGCACACCATCCATCATCATGGCATGAATTCCAGCACCATGAACGACGGGGTCGGACATGTGTCGTTCGAGGTCTCGGACAGATACACGTACCAGTTCCAGCCGACCCATGCTGGGACCTATTTTTACCACTGTCACAAGAACACGGTCCTCCATTTCGAGATGGGGATGTACGGATTCCTGATCGTCGACCCGCCAAGCGGGCGCGGTACATTGTACAAGGATGGGCCGCGTTATGATGTTGAGGCGCTGTGGGCGCTGGACGATGTCGATCCGTCGTGGCGCGCGATCGATCACCAGGCCGGGCTTTGCGGCGAGGACGCGGGCCTCGATCTCTTTCGACCGAAATACTTCATGATCACCGGCGTTCCACACCCGCGCACGATGACGGACAAGCGCGCCAAAATAACGGCCAAGCTCGGCCAGACCATCCTGATCCGGCATCTCAACGCTTCGTACTCGGTGGTCTCGACGACCATCCAGGGGCTGGACGCGACCGTCTACGGATTCGACGGGCGTCCGCTCCTGCACCCCAGCGTGCCATGGGCGGCGCCGATCTTCATTCCGGCCGGAACGCCATTCGAGACGGTCTCGGCTCAGCGATTTGATCTGATCCTGAAGCCCACCCGGATCGGCCGTTATCCTGTAAGGATTGAATTCCGCCATTGGGTGACGGGTGAAATCCATGACGGCGGTCGCGGCATCTGCGAGACAGTCATCGACGTGACTGAATGAACCTGCTGTCGAAACGCGCAGCGTCCATCAGCGCGCGAAAGCGCGTGTGAGATGAGCCACACAAATTCTGACCGTCATGCACGGCTGAGGGAGGTGTCGCTGCCTGGCAATGTTCGCTTCCGGCTAGTTTCCGCCGCAAGAAGACGGAGGCTGCTGCAGCCGAAGAGGGGCGGCATCCAGTCATTCGAAAATCAGGTTCAGTTCGAAATTCTGGCGACCGGCGAAGAGCGCACGGTGTTTCCACGGTAAATGCACCAGCGAATTGTCTCTTGTGGAAAACTACCGGTTTCATGATTTGCTCGACCGTCCTCAAGCAGGGTTCGGTCATGTCGAGTGTTTCAATCCGTCCGCTGGATGACGAATGGTGGACCACCGCGATGGTGTGCTCCTACCTCAAGCTGAAGCGACGCGCGCTGTGGGACATTCGGCGTGATCCCGCGAAAGCATTCCCAGCTGCCGTGAAACCAGGCGGCAAGGTCAATCTGTTCCGGGCGGAAGATGTGCGCGTGTGGGTCGCAAAACGCCGCCCGTCTCACCTGCCGCCGCCACAGCCCGCGACTATCCCGCCGACCACCCAACAAACGACTCCCATGAAGCATCCGACGACGGTTCCGGTTGTGGTGAAGTTGGAACCGGCGAAGAAGCCGGTCCAACGGAAGCGGGCGCCGGCTTCGGACGAGCGTCAGCTCGGACTTTTCTAGGCTTCCGACTTTCCGCGTTCGTTGCGGAAGGCGTGGCGAGCAACTCGGCCGCCCAAAGTGCGAGGGCGGCACGCTTTTCCTCAATGTAGCGATACCGGTTGTAAACGCCTTTAACCCCGCCGATCCGGTGCCCCAGCACGCGTTCGACAACAATCTCATCGACGCCGAGACGCGCCATGTGCGTAGCCGCAGTGCGGCGCAGGTCGTGGATTGTCCAATGCTCGATCTTGCGTCCAACCCCAGCTTCCGCGCCTTGGCGGATTCTAGCCAAGGCTTCAGGTGTCACGGTCCACACCGGCCGCCTGCCGCCGTTCGAGCTGATAAGATAATCCCCCCTTGGTGGTTTCGGGATGCGTTCGACAATCTGCATGGCTTGCGGAATGAGGGGTATGATGGTCGACTCGCGCGTTTTGTAGGCTGCTGCAGGGATGTCGAAACACGCATTCGCGCGATCCAGCCAACCAACTTGGGAGTTGCCGATCTCGCGGAGGCGCGCGCCTGTGAGCATCAAGAGGCAGACTAAGGAACCGGAAGGGTAGGGCTCGGCTTGGGCAGCCTTCCAGACTGCCCGAGCTTCTTCGAGGCTCAGAACCCGTTCGCGTGGGGTCGATTTGACGGTTGGACGGATGCCTGCGACGGGATTGAAATCAACACGTCCCTTCTCAACAGCCCATGAGTACATGATGGAGAGCCATTTGCGCGTGTCCATCGTCGCGGTCTTGGTCGCCCGCTTCTTGAGATCGTCGAGCAGAGCGACGATGTCCTGTCGCGTCACGTTCTTTGGCGCATAGTCTCCAAAGCGAGGAACGACATAGTCCCGCATGATCCATTCGGCCTTGCCTGCGCTTTGCAGGCGGCCGCGGCAATGATCCTCAAGGAACGCCTCGGCCAGCTCCGCCATGGTGCCGCGCCTTACGGTGGCGGCACGCTCGAGCCGCTCAACCGGGTCAATGCCCCGATCGGCGTCAGCCAGCATCGTTGCGGCTTTGGCGCGCGCAGCAATGAGCGAGAGCACCGGATATTCGCCAAGCGTTATCCGGTAGAATTTCCGCCCAGCCATCTGCTTGCCGCGTTCGCTCACGCCGCCACGGCCAGTTACAGTATAGCGCAATGTCCAAGTGGGCCGACCGCGCGGTCCGACCCGCAAGAGCAGCCCGGAAATGGTGCCGTCATTTAGCTCCAGACGCTCAGCGGGAGGATTGTTCACTAGCGATCTCAGTTTGGTGTCCGTGAGCATGGGGCACAACAGCCTTTCCCAGCACGCGCGATGGGCGACAACCGCCCTACACGTTTCATCGAAGGTTTACCGGGGTGGAAATGGGGCACGCAATAGCCCCGCACGTACCTAAACTGTTCAGAAATGCAAAAGAGCGCAACTGCACTCAAAAACCCAACAAGACATTGATAATTCGGGAGTTTGGCCAAACTTATCAACACGCTTCCGACTTTAGGCAAACTAACAAATGGGGTTTTGCCAAGGTCGGGGTCGGGCGTTCGAATCGCCTCGCCCGCTCCAAGTAAACCTTCCGGACCCGAAGTATAGAAACTCCCTTCGGGGAAGCGTCCCTGCGTTTGCGAGGGCGCTATTTCGCGAGCGCCCGGTAAACGAGGCGAGGCGCGTCACCTTCGCCGCCCATTATGACGCCCCCTGTGGGGCCGCCGCCTCGGCGCGCAATCAGGCCGACGAAGGAAAGCTTGTTCGCGGGGTCCACCCAGAACCAGCAGCCATCGATGCTGAAGTGGCTGAAAGACCCGTTGGGCTGCGGCGTTGTTTCGGTCGACCCATCGACCACGACACGGCCGCCATAGCCGAAGCCATATCCAGGTCCGCCCAGAACACCCTTCATGGCGCCGATATGGTTCTGCATCATGAACTCGACCGTTTCCGGCTTGAGAATGCGCTTGCCGCCAAGCTCGCCCTTGTTGGTCAGCATCTGGGTGAAGCGGACCATGTCGTGCAGCGTGGAGAGTAGCCCGCTGGCGCCGCCGCCGCCCGACTCGAAATGGCTGTTCTTCCTGAAGGGGTTTTCCGCCAGGAAATTGTCTGCATCCTTGTAGACCTCGAGCACGCCGGTGGTCGTGTTGCGCGTGTGAGCGGTAACGAGCCGTGGGCGGTCAGCTTCGTCCAGCCAGAACCCGGTGTCATTCATGCCCATCGGCTTGAAGAGGTTCTCTTCGAGATAGTCGCCGAACTTCTTGCCCGTGATCCTTTCGATGATCGCGCCCTGGAGGTCGTATGTGACCGAGTAATACCAGCGTTCGCCGGGCTGGTTCGCGAGCGGGAGCTCCGCCACTTTGTCGACGAATGCCTTCATGTCCTTCGCGCGCAGCACGTCAGCATCCCTGTAGGCGCGGTCGGCGGCGATGTCGGTCCGTAGCCCGTAGCTGAATCCACCCGTGTGCGTCATGACCTCGTGCATCGTCGGTATGTGCGAGACGGGAGCGAGGGCGTTCAGGTTGTCGGGGGAGGTGGCGACCTTGAGGTTGGCGAACTCCGGGATGAATTTGGTGATCGGATCTTCGGGCTTCCATTTGCCCTGTTCCCACAGCTGCATCATCGCAACGGCTGTGATCGTCTTTCCGGTGGAGCGGACGCGGAAGAGGGTATTGTCCGTCATCGGGGCGCCGCCGAGAATCTGGCTGCCGACAGCCTTGAACGCGGCAACCTCGCCATCCTTGACCAGCGCGTAGCTGATGCCGGCGATTTCCTTGTTGTCGACGGCCTGCTTCATGCGGGCGTCGAGCGCCTGAAGTCCTTCGGCCGTAAAGCCAAGCCTGGTGGGATCGGCGATCGCGGCGGTCGGCCATGACGGATTATCGTATGACCTGGCATTGGCCAGCGGCTGCCCGCCCGGCGTGACAGATGCGTCGTGGCCGCAGGCGGCGAGGACAGCGAACGAGCCGGCCGCCAACAACGACCGCAGGATGTGCGTGGCCATTTCATCTCCCGTATCTATTGCGGCGAGCCCGCTTTATTTATTACAAGCATCATCAATAGGAGTATTGATGTTGGTCATCATGTTTAGTCAACACGATGCCGGAGACGTGAAATGAAGGTCAGTCGCGAACAGGTGGCGGAGAATCGCGAGGCGATCCTAGCGGCTGCTGGCAAGCTGTTCCGTGAAAAAGGCTTCGACACGGTGAGTGTGGCGGAGGTCATGAACGCCGCGGGCCTGACGCATGGCGGATTTTACGGACACTTCGGTTCGAAGGATGACCTGATTGCGCAGACGCTCGCTTTCCTTCTGGAGCGGGCAAGTCGTGACTTCGACCTGAAGCCGTTTGTCGCGCGCTATCTGTCCGCCGATCATCGCGACAACGCGGCGACCGGGTGTCCGACTGCAGCGCTTGCGGCCGATACGCGCCAGCAATCCGCGGCGGCGCGTGAAGCCATGACATTGGCTCAGCGCGGACACATCGACAGGCTCAGCGGGAAAATGGAGGGCAGGCGCGCGGCGGCGAGGCGCCGGGCGGCTATCGGGAGTTGGTCGGCAATGGTGGGGGCGGTGATTTTAGCCCGGTCAGTCGATGACCCCGACTTTGCCGATGAAATCCTGAAAGAGACGGGCGCCTGGATCGCCGCCCGATAGCTGCAGGCCGACGCCATTTTATTTGTTCGTAGCGTGACGCCGGGCGCGGGGCGGTCTATTTCGCCTCACATGAAAGTTGTCATCGCCGGGGCAGGGATAGGCGGGCTTTGCGCCGCTATCGCACTCACGAAAGTGGGGTTCGAGGTCGAGGTGATCGAGCGCGCGCCTGCGTTGACCGAGGTGGGCGCGGGAATCCAGCTTTCACCCAACGCCGTGAAGGGACTGGCCGGGCTGGGCGTGGCCGAAGCGGTGCTGGCGATGGCGTCGCAGCCGCAGACGCTGGAGATGCGGATCGGCAAGACGGGGGAGAAGGTGTTCTCCATCCCGATCGCAAAGGATGCACGCAAGCGCTATGGTGCGCCTTACATCCATATTCATCGCGCCGACCTGATCGAGATATTAAGGCGTGCGGCAGAGTTTGCGGGCGCCAGCCTGCGGCTCAATGCACGCGTCGCTGCATATGTGCGCGAGGATACGGGGCTGCGCATCGGGCTCGATACGGGCGCGATCGTGCCGGCCGATCTTCTGGTTGGCGCGGATGGCTCGCGCTCAACCGTGCGCAAGCAGATGCTGGGCGAGGATCAGGCGCGCTATACCGGCGCGGTCGCGTGGCGGATCACCGTGACGTCGGATATCGCGCCGGACCTGCCGCATTCGGCTGTGGTGTGGGCGGGGCCGGGCAAGCACGCGGTGACGTATCGGATCAGGCGCGGCGAGCTGATCAATTTTGTCGGCGTGGTGGAGACAGAGCGCTGGCGCGGCGAGAGCTGGGACCAGATGGGCGACCCGGCCGATCTCGCGGAAGATTTCGGCGGCTGGGCGCAACCCATTCCGGATATCATCGCGGCGGCAAGCACATGCCATGTCTGGGCGCTGTATGATCGCGATCCGTTGCCACGCTGGTCGGATGACCGGGTGACGCTGTTGGGCGACGCCTGCCATGCGATGCCGCCCTTCCAGGCGCAGGGCGCGGCGATGGCGATCGAGGATGCGATCGTGCTGGCGAAATGCCTGCAGGCCGAGGGCGTATCGGGAGACTCGCTGCGCAAGTACGAAAAGCTGCGCAAGCCGCGCACGTCGCGCGTGCTGAACAGTGCGCGCTCCAACATGGGCGTGTTCCATCGCTCCAATGCGTGGACGCAGGCGGCGACCTATGGGCCGATGAAGGTGGCGGACAAGCTGTTCCCGGCCTTTATCCGGTCGCGGCAAGACTGGATTTACGGCTACGATCCACGGAAGGTCGTGGTGTAGGGTGTAGCCATGCGCATCGCTTTCAGCCTTGTTGTCGCTTGCCTGCTCGCTTCCTGCGGCCCGGACGTTCCCGGGCGGGTTGCTTCGGACAAGGTGGTTGAAGGCGCCGCCAATCCCGGCGCGACATGGCCGCTGCTGCTGCAGCATTGCCTGCGTTCATCGAAGTGCGATCCGGCGAGTGATTTCGGCAAGGGCGAGGAACAGGCGTCCGGCCTCGCGGGCTCTGTTGCGTGGTTCGCTGAAACAGAAAAGCGGGTGAGCGAGGGCGCGCAGGATTACGGCGCCGCCTTCGCGCTGACGGTGTTCGGCAATAACGGGCAGAGCGGGCCTGCCGGGCGGACGCTGACAGTCGATGAGCGGCCAGACACGCTCAACGGCACGAGAGCGCGGCGTTCCAGCTTGGTGATCGAATACCGCACACCTGGCGGCGGCGCGCCTGAGCCTTATTCGCTGTGGTTCACATCAGCGTGGCTGGTTATTCCCGGCGCGGCGATCGACGAGGCGAAGGTCGAGATCGCGGGCAAGGCTGGCGTGGTGCTGTCGGAAGCGGCTGGCGCCATGGCGGCGGAAGAGGGTGGCCGGAAGACGACGCCGAAGGGGATCGACCCCGTCACCTTCATGTTCCCGCGCAATATCCGCGACGATCGTGTTGACGCTTTGCTGGCGGCGCTGATGGCGGGCGAGACGCTGTCGCTGAAGCTGTATGCGCCGGATGGACGGCTTCTGCTTGCCGATGCGCTATATGCGATCGGCTATGAGGGCGCGCTGAAGCAAGCCACAGACTCGCTGGCCGATCCGGAGATCGCGAACTCCATTGCTGCGCGGTGTGAGCGCTTCATGGCGCAGCCGGACAGTTTCTGGAAGATCGCCGACGTTACGCCCGCGCTGCTGGTGTGCGATCCACGCACGCCGGAGCAGAGGCGCTAGCGTCCGGCCTTGCGTAGCTCTGGCCCGACAAGTTCGATCCTGTTGGTCCACACATAGCCGGCAAAGCCGTCCGGGATGGCGCCAAGCTGGTCGAGGCTGTCGATTCCTGATGAGCCGATATCGCCGCTGGAGAACGGACCCAGCATGATGACTGTCGAGCCGGCCTCCTCCATGCGCCGCGTGAATTTATGCGGCCAGCCCCAGACCGCCCAGGTAAAGTTTGACGGCACGACGACGATCGTGTTGCGGCAGGATTGCGGGACGATCCCGGTCCAGCCGCTCAGCTCGTAATCCATGAGGCATGTCATCATCGAGCGGTTGGTGTAGCCGCGCAGGCCCGCGACAAGTTCGATGCTCTTTTCGGTCGGCTCCGCGCCGCCATAGGCAGCCCATACCGTATTGCGCCAGTCCGGGTGCGCAGCAATCAGGGCTGCCAACGCTTCGCCTTCTTCCGCCCGCCGGCTCTTGAAGTTCACGAGGAACTGCTTGTCCGGAAAGCGGGTCAGCACTTCGTCGAGCGTGGGCAGCAAACCAACGCCCTTGCCGCGCAGGGGATGCGTTTTCCCGCCGTCGGCCGTGTAACCATGGCCGACGTCGAGTGATTTCAGATAGGAAATGCCAAGCTCCTCCGTGACGCCCTTGCCTTCGGTGCGGCAATCCACTGTCCAGTCGTGGATGACCGCGAACATCTTGTCAGGCGTCAGATGTACGTCGAGTTCGACCACGTCTGCGCCGGCAGCGAATGCGGCTTCCATCGAGGGCAGGGTGTTCTCGATGAAGTCATGCGTCGGCGGATATATGCGGTCGGCCGTGCACGTGTCGTTGCCTACACCCTCCTTCGAGAAGGTCTGGTGCACGCCGCGATGGCTGATAAGCTTGATCCTTCCGTTGCCATGCGGCGCCTCGAACCACGAAGCATTGTAGGGGATCACGGCGAACAGGAAGACGGCGAGGCCGCAAAGCGCCCATAGTGCAATCCGGCCGATCTTCTTCCACATCGCACGCTCCCCCATGCTCGCGTGTTGCCAGGCGCATGACGCCTTGCGATCGCGCCCCCACTATGGCGGAAACGCGGACGGACGGCGATGTTGTCTTGCCCGTGGGTTAGTACAGATCGCCCGGCGGCAGCTTCGAAGCCCGCTCCACGCAGGCAGCCACGGGCATACGCAGCGCGCTGGCCGCATAGTCGACCTTGGCCTTGTCGGCGAAGGCAAGCGTGTAATAGGCCCAGTCCTCGCCCTTGCTGACGCCTTCCCCGCGCAGCTTCTTGATCCCTGCGCTGTCGAGCTTCTTCTGCATATCCATCAGTGGCGCGACCTTGTCGGGATGATCCGTCTTGATCTTCACCTCGAACTCCGCGCCGAGCACGCCTGAGCAATAGAGATCGTCACGCGCGTCCTGTGAGCCGAGAACGGTGTAGTCCACCTCGGGCGTAACCGGCGTCGGGGTTCCCATTCCGGTTCCCAGCACGCTCTCGGGCGCTGTCACCGTCGTGTTGATGGACGACAGATCCGGCATCGGAAACTCGACGGTCGGCGCCTCGATCCGCGGCAGACTGGCAAGCCGCTGCGCCATGATCTCGCGCTCGCTCGGCTGGGTCATGCGGAAGACCATGCCGCCGCCAAAGACAACGATGGCGATCAGGCCGACAATCTGGGTGGGCTTGAGTTTCATGTCTGTCCCCCGTCTGACGTGCTATTCAGGAATCGGCAGCGCCGCGGCGCGTGTGTTGCACTCGTCCAGCGAGATGCGAAGCTTGTTTGCCTTCAGGTCTTTCCCGACCTGTTCGGTGTAAGCGTCCGACACGATGCGGGCATGAGTGGCGTGGACTGCCTTTTCCGTCACCAGCTTGTTGATGCCAGCCTCGCCGATCAGGAAGCCGAGCGTCTGCGCCTTGCGCAACAGGGCCTCGTCCACCGGGGCGAGTGCATCCGACACGTCCGGGTTCTCGATGTAGATCAGGGCCGAACAGTAGAGGTCATCCTGTGCTTCCCGGGAGCCAGCTGACAGCAGGTCGGCGGGGGGCGGGGGAATGGCGGGCAGCTGCGGCGCTTC
>JAUYSA010000480.1 GCA_030696545.1 Hyphomonadaceae bacterium | reverse complement strand
TGAAACCTTCTCGTTCCATCCTACGTTAAGTGGGCGGTAGGGCGTTAGTAACTCCACATTAGCGAATATTGGGTTGAGGTTAATGGCGGACCAATTCACGGTTCGCATCTGCCGCTAGCCGGGGCTGGGCGATGTCAGTTTTGAAGCTTCGCCGCGACATGGTCGTGGTTGACGAAGAGCCGGCGGCTGACACAGTCGCCGAGATCGAGAAGCCGTTTCCGCTCCGCAAGATCGAGCCGGAAGACGCAAACATCATCGAAGGCGAGCTGACCGAACCCGCTGACCACCACGATGACGACGACCATCACGAAAAGACATTCTTCGGACACGTACGTTTCTGGTTCAACGCCACTGTCATCGTAGCTGCAATCGGCGCCTATCCCGCCATGGTCGTGGCTTCAAGCGATGTTGGTGATCACAGCATTGGCGGCGTGGTCAACCGTTCGGACTGGACAGCGCCGTGGGCTGGCGGCGTATCCGCGCTGATGGAAAAACACTTCAACGAACTCGGATGGGCGGCCGACGCCCCGGGCTGGTCGCCGATGGCGCGGCTCACCGCGAAGCCGGCCTATCAATCAGCCATGGCGTCCAGCCTTGGCGACTTCATCAAGCTCACAAACGCTCAGGCGGTTGCCGCAGGCCGTCCTGACCAGGATCTCGAGGCCGCTTCGCGCCTTGTATCTTCGGCATCAACCGGCATCCAGCTTCAGGCTGCGCGCGATGCGCTCACCAACTATGATCGCCGTCTCCGCCGCCGCGATGTCTCCAGCGTCTCGACGTCGAGCCAGGTATCCGCGCAACTCGGCTTGATCGCCTCCTGGGCATTGGCCAGCCAGGAAGAGATCGCTGCGTCGGCAAAGGCTGTTGGCGGCAATCCGATCGACGAAGACGCGACCCGTGCTGTCTATTCCGCCAAGGGGCGCGCAGCTGTGGCCTACACAATACTCGCGTCTCTCCAGTGGCCCGAGACCCCAGCCGCCGCGAAAGCGCGCGAGGCTGCGCTCGAAGCCTGGAAGTCTGCCGCGCGGTTCCATCCTCTCATCGTCCTCAACGGTGATCCGGATGGCTCGCTGTTCGGCAATCATGCGACATCGATGGGCTTCCTGCTCGGGCAGGCTCAGAAAGCTACCAACGACTTCCTCACAACCTCCGCGTCCGTTGCTCCGCCGCCGTCCGCCGCCCCGGCCCCTCCAGCGGCTGCCGCGTCAACACCTGCCTCCGGTGCGTCGAGGTAGCCCGCCACCCTTGACCGGGCCGTCGCGACAGCGCCTCATACTGACATGACCGATATTTCACGAAAATTCCTGGCGGTCTCCGACGAGACCGAGGAATGCCTCAAGGCGCTGGTCTTCGCCGCCATGCGCGCGAAGGCCGTGAGCGCTGGGCTGGTAATTTTACGCTGCGCCGAAAACCCCGGTCTCGGCGGCTGGATCGGCCTCGACAAGGATATCAGCCAGGACGCAATGGACTCGGCCCGCCTCAAGGCTACACGCCACGCTGATGCGGTTGAAAGCCGGGTTGGGGTGAGAGCGGAACTGGTGATCAGCGATGATGATCCGGTCGACGCCATCCGAAAGCTCATAGACCGGGATGCGGCGATCAAGGTCCTGATCCTCGCTGCCGGCGCCGGACGCGCTCCCGGCCCGCTGGTTTCGCGTCTCGCGAAGGGGAAGCGGATCGCCGCTCGCCCGATAGCGGTCACGGTTATTCCCGGCGACCTCACTGATGCCCAGCTTGACGAGATCGGCGGCCTTGCGGGCTGACCGCGCATTGCATGAGCGGGGCATTGGGCCCATCTAGCGGTTAGAAACAGGCGAAATCCAATGTTTATCCAGACTCAGCCGACGCCCAATCCGGCCACGCTCAAATTTCTCCCCGGCTGCGATGTGTCGCCAGCCACGCCCTATGAGTTCGTTTCGCTTGATGAAGCTACGGCGTCGCCGCTCGCTGCCGCGCTATTCGGCATCACTGGCGTCAGAACCGTTTTTCTCGGAAACGACTTCGTCTCGATCACCAAGTCGGAAGACGCTGATTGGGCAGTGCTGAAGCCGCAGGCTCTCGCCGCCATCATGGACCATTTCGTCTCCGGCGCGCCTGTCATCGCTGATGCGGCGAAAGCCGAAGCTCCGGCCCTCGAAGACGACATCGCCTATGATGGCGAAACCGCCGAGATCGTTGCCGAGATCAAAGAGTTGATCGCCACGCGCGTCCGACCCGCCGTCGCCAACGATGGCGGCGACATCATCTTCAAGCGTTTCGACGTCGACACCGGCATTGTACATCTCACCATGCGCGGCGCCTGTTCAGGTTGCCCGTCCTCGACGCTGACGCTGAAACAGGGCGTCGAGAACCTGCTGCGCCACTACGTGCCTGAAGTCACCGCGGTCGAGGCCGCCGTCTGATGGGCAAGCCGCTTGCCGATGCTGCGCTGGATCAGGTTTTCCGAACCGCGCGCACGCGGCGCGGCTGGACGGGGGAGGACACGCCCGAAGTCCTGATCCGCGCGACTTACGACCTTTTGAAGCTGGCTCCGACCGCCTCCAACATCTGCCCAGCGCGCTTCATGTTCGTGCGATCGGAAGAGGCCAAGGCCCGCCTCGAGCCGCATCTCGATGAAGGCAATCGCAAGCAGACCATGGCTGCGCCCTATACTGCGATCATCGCCTACGACCTCGCTTTCGTCGACCAGTTGCCCAAACTCATTCCCCATGCACCCAATGCAAAGGACTGGTTTGCCGATCCCGCCAACGCGGAGTGGAACGCGATTCAGAGCGGCACTCTGCAGGGCGCCTATCTGATCCTCGCTGCCCGCTCGCTTGGCCTCGATTGCGGCCCCATGGGTGGCTTCAGCCGCGCAGGCGTGGATGGAGAATTTTTCGCCTCTGACCCGATAATGAAATCCTGGCGCTCCAACTTCCTCGTCAATATCGGCCATGGCGACGATACGCGCCTGCGCGCGCGAGCGCCGAGACTTGAATTCGACGAAGCCTGCCGCATCCTTTGACGCGTGCCCGGTTCTGCGCTTAAGAGCCCCCCATGCTGATCCTGGGCATCAACACAGTCGCCGACGCCTGCGAAGCTGCTCTCGTTCGTGATGGCGTCGTTGTCGCGGAACTGTCTGAGCCCATGCAACAGGGGCATGACGCCCGGCTCGCTCCCGTCGTTGAAAAGTTGATGCGCGAGAGCGGGACGACTTTCGCAGCGCTAGATCGCATCGCCATCGTCGTTGGCCCTGGTTCCTTCACCGGCGTGCGGGTCGGCGTGGCTTTTGCGCGCGGGCTTGCCTTGTCGCTCGACAAGCCGGCGGTCGGCGTAACCAGCCTTGAAGCGCTCGATAACTTGCCTCGCGAAGGCCGCGTGCTTGCGCTCCTTCCGGCCAAGCGTCGCCCGCCCGAGCGCACTTGGTGGGGTCAACTCATCGTTGAAGGGAGCGGTGCTACTGACCCCTTCGAGGCAGCCCAGGCCGATCTTCAGTCGCTTGTCCGCGATATCGATGTCATCTGCGGCGGCCTTGCGGATATTCCCGATCTCGGTCGCCAGTCTGTCTCTGCTGTCCCCAGCGCCAAGGCTGCTGCGATCTTTGCTGCGCGCTTGTCCGAGGGCGACCTGCCGCCGCCGCGCCCGGTCTATGTCCGGGAGCCAGACGCCACGCCCATGCGCCCGGTTGGCCAATGAGCCTGCGTCCTGGGCTTCCTTCGGACGCCGCCAGCCTGTCCCGCCTGCATACCGCTTCGTTCGACGACGGCTGGACAACGCCGGATTTCGAAACCTGGCTGTCCCGCGCGGAAGCTTTCGCCGTGATCGGCGGCGAGGGCGAGGAAGTTGCCTTCGGTCTTGCCCTCACAGCCGGCGCCGACGCCGAACTCCTGACCATCGCGACCGATCCTGCCCGGCGCCAAGGTGGCTGGGGCAGGCAAATTTTCCACGCCCTGGACGCCGAAGCCTTGAATCGCGACCTCGAACGCTGGGTTCTGGAAGTCGCCCGCAATAATCTTCCGGCGATCGGCCTCTACAAATCAGCGGGATTCATGGAAATCGGGGTGCGAAAGGCTTATTATCGTACCATGGACGGGCGAGTTGATGCGCTTGTCATGTCCCGGAAGGTTGGGCCTGTCAGTGGACATAAAGGCGCCTGACCCGCATATGTGCCCCGCGCTCCGGCTTCCCCCGGGTCGCTTCACGGAGACGGTCCGATGATCGAGCAAAGGTGTGTCGAGAAAGGTCTGCGGATGACCGAGCAGCGTCGCGTGATCGCGCGCGTGCTGTCGACGGCAGCCGACCACCCCGACGCAGAAGAACTGCATCGCCGCGCCGCCGCGATCGACTCGAACATTTCACTGGCCACGGTTTACCGCACCGTGAAGCTTTTCGAGGATTCCGGTATCATCGAGCGTCACGATTTCCGTGACGGCCGCTCCCGCTACGAGGAGGCGCCGGACGAGCACCACGATCACCTGATCGACGCCAAGTCGGGCAGGGTGGTGGAGTTCAAGTCCGACGAGATCGAGAAGCTGCAGATCGAGATCGCGCGCAAGCTTGGCTATCGCCTGGTCGATCACCGGCTCGAACTCTATGGCGTTCCTCTGACCGAGGACGAGAAGAAGTAAGCCGCATGGCTGACACCAGTCAGAAGCCCAACACCAAGGGCCTCTACATCAAGACCTACGGTTGCCAGATGAACGTCTATGATTCCGAAAGGATGAGGGACGTCCTGAAGCCATTAGGCTATTCGCCCGTGGACTCACCCGAGGCGGCTGACCTCGTCGTGCTGAACACGTGTCATATTCGCGAGAAGGCCACCGAGAAGGTGTTCTCCGAACTCGGCCGTCTGCGCGAGCTGAAGCAGGAAAGTGGCGGCGTTCTTCGCATCGCCGTCGCCGGCTGCGTTGCCCAGGCCGAAGGCGAAGAGATCATGCGCCGCGAGCCTGCGGTCGACATGGTGGTTGGCCCTCAGTCCTATCACCGCCTGCCGGAGATGATCGCGAAGCTGTCGCGCAAGACCGGCGACGTGCTCGAAACGGATTTCGCGGCCGAGGAAAAATTCGACGCCCTGCCCAAGACGCGCGATGTCGATGGCGCCTCGGCCTTCCTGTCGGTGCAGGAAGGTTGCGACAAGTTCTGCACATTCTGCGTCGTGCCTTACACGCGCGGAGCAGAGTTCTCGCGGGGAACGGACGCCATCGTTGCGGAGGCGCGCGAGCTGACGCGTCAAGGCGTCAAGGAAATCGTCCTGATCGGCCAGAACGTGAATGCTTGGCACGGCGCCGCGCCCGCCCATGACGGCCGGGGAGGCGAGTGGGGGCTCGGAAACCTGATCCGCCACATCGCGAAGATCGGCGGCGTCGAGCGCATCCGCTACACCACGTCCCACCCGCGCGACATGGCGGACGACCTGATTGATGCGCACCGTGACATTGAACAACTCTCGCCCTTCCTTCACCTCCCGGTGCAGGCAGGCTCCGATCGCATCCTGAAGGCGATGAACCGCCAGCACACGGCCGCCGATTACCTGCGGATCGTCGATCGCGCCCGCGCGGCCCGGCCTGATATTGCTTTTGCCTCCGACTTCATTGTCGGCTTCCCTGGTGAGAGCGATGCCGATTTCGAGGCGACACTGCAGCTCGTGAAAGATGTTGGCTTCGCCCAGGCATATTCGTTCAAGTATTCCCCCCGCCCCGGCACCCCCGCCGCCGGTATGCAGCTTCAAGTGGCGGAACAGGTGAAGGACGAGCGGCTCGCGCGTTTGCAGTCATTGCTCAATGAGCAGGCTCAGGCGTTCAACGACGCCACGATCGGACGCAAGCTCGATGTTCTGTTCTCGCGCAACCCGCGGCGCGACGGACAGGCGCTGGGCTATTCGCCCTACATGCAGTCCGTTCACGTCGACGGCGCCGCCCACCTGACCGGACATATGGCGACCATCGAGATTGTTGGCGCCACCATGACCAGCCTCAAGGGCCGTCTTGTTCCGGCAATAGCGGGGGCCTTGGCGTGAGCACGAAACCGAAGTCAGCTCGCCCCAACCGTATCACCGTGCCTGTCGCCGATCCGAAAATGCTGCGCGACATCTGCGGTCCGGCCCATTCTCATCTTCAGCTCGTCGAACAGGCTTTCGCGGACGACGACGTGCGCGTCGACAGCCAGGGCCAGAGCGGCGAGATCGTTGTCACAGGCAATGGCGAAGGTCCCCGCAAGGCGGCCGATGCGCTGCAGGCCTTTGCGCGCCGCATCGCCAATGGCGCCGAGGCAACCGGCTCCGAACTCGAAGCCGCGATCAAGCTGTCGCTCAGCGATGGCGTCGCCGCTGCCTCGGGCGATGCAATCATGGGTCTGCGCAAGCCGGTCATGGCGCAAACACCGGGCCAGCGCACCTATCTCGAAAAGCTTCGCCGCGACGATCTCGGTCTCGTCTTCGGCGTCGGTCCCGCCGGCACCGGCAAGACCTATCTCGCTGTCGCGGTTGGCGCCGCCGAGCTCAAGGCTGGAAAGCGCGAGCGCCTGATTGTCGCGCGTCCTGCCGTGGAAGCGGGCGAAAAGCTTGGTTTTCTTCCCGGCGCGCTCGAGGAAAAAGTTGATCCCTACATGCTGCCGATCTGGGACGCGCTCAACGAATGCCTTGGCGCGCAGGAAGTCGATCGCCGCAAGGAACGCCGCGAGATCGAAGTGGCGCCGCTCGCCTTCATGCGTGGGCGCACGCTGAAGAATGCATTCGTCATCATCGACGAAGCCCAGAACGCGACTGTTCCGCAGATGAAGATGGTGCTCACGCGCCTTGGCCGCGGCTCGCGCATGGTCGTGACCGGGGATCCATCGCAGACGGACCTGCCGAACAATACGACGTCCGGCCTTGGCCACGCCATTCGCATTCTCAAGGGAGTGGAGGGCGTTGCTCTGGAAGAGCTGACGCGGGCCGATGTTGTCCGTCACGAGCTCGTCGGCCGCATCATCGACGCCTACGACAAGGACGCGAAGGGCGCGGCGCGCAAGTGATCATGCCCGCCGAAACCGGAGCCCTGTCCGCCGACCTCCGCATTGCTGATCAACGCTGGGAATCGCTTGGCGACTTGGATGCGCTGGCTGCCCGTGTGCTTGGTCATGCGGCGTCGCAGATGAAGTCCGCAGGTGAAATCTCGATCCTGATGACCAATGACGCCGAAATGCATGCTCTCAACAAGCAATGGCGCGGCTTCGACAAGCCCACGGATGTGCTGTCATTTCCCTCGGATGGCCCGGAAATACCTGGGGAACCCGTTCATCTTGGCGATATCGCGCTAGGCTATGAAACATCCCTGACTGACGCCGAAGCGATGGGCCGCCCTTTCGAGGCCCATGTCAGCCATCTGTTGATTCACGGCTTTCTACATCTGCTGGGCTATGATCACATCGAACCGGAAGACGCGAAGGTTATGGAACCTCTGGAAGCACAGATACTCGCCGGCCTGGGCTGGCCCGACCCCTACGCCACCGGCCCGTATGCCGATGGAAGAGGGGAGGACTGAGCCATGCCGAATGATGGAGAACCTCCGCAGCGTGTCTCGCTCCGCGAGCGACTTGCCCGGCTGATCGCTGGCGGGCCCGCGCCCGAGACGGTCGCCGCGCACAAGGAGCCGGCAGCCACGCCCAGCGCCATCCGGCTGCGCCTTAAGGAATTCGAGACATCAAGCGTGCGCGACGTGATGACCTCACGCGTCGATATCGCCGCCGTCGAAGTCACCGCGACCATGAGCCAAGTGCTGGGCATCTTCGCCGCCGAAGCGCATTCGCGGATGCCTGTCTTCCGCGAATCGCTCGACGAGCCGATGGGCTTTATCCACATCAAGGACGTGGTCGCCGAAGGCGTGCGCTGCAACTGGAGCGCAGAGCTTCTGGCCTCACGCCGCATCGAGAAGCTGGTGCGCGACATCATGTATGTTCCCGAGTCCATCCTGTTGCCCGACCTGCTCATCCAGATGCAGTCCAGCCGTATCCACATCGCCATCGTCGTCGATGAGTATGGCGGCACTGGCGGCATGGTCTGTCTCGAAGATCTCGTCGAAGGCATTGTCGGCGAAATCGAGGATGAGCACGACGAAGCCCGGCCCATCATCATCCGCCGCGGCCGCTCCACCTGGGAAGTCGATGGCCTTGCTACGGTCGAAGATGTCGAGCGCGAAACAGGCCTGCCGCTGCATCTTGATGAATTCGAATCGGACGTCGACACCATAGGCGGCCTCGTCGCGGCCCTTGGCGGCCGCGTGCTGCAGGCTGGCGAATCAGTCGAGCATCCGCGTGGTCCGTCGATCGAGGTGGTCGTTGCCGATCCGCGCCGCGTCATACGGCTGCGCCTGCGCGCTGCCAAACCGGCGCCTGCGACGCTTGCAGAGGACAAGACGGCGGCTATAGACCGTTGACGCGCCCGCAGCGGCGCCCCGGGGAGGGGCAATGACTGAAAGCCGTAACTCTGCTCAACCGCCGCAGGCCACGCGCGGAAACTTTCTAGCGCCTGTTTATCTGTGGGTCGCGGGGTTGCAGGGCTGGCGCGTGCTCGCTTTCTCCGCAGGCCTTGGCGCGATTGCGAATCTTGCTTTCCCGCCGATATTCTTCTGGCCTGCCTTTGCAATCGCGCTGTCTGGCCTCGTCTGGGTCCTCGACGCGGCGCGTCTGGCGCCAAAGCCGAAATGGGCTGCGTTCTGGCGCGTCTTTGCATTTGGCTTCACCTATTACCTTGTCGGCATGCACTGGATCGCGTGGGCCTTCCTCGTTGATCCCGGCGCGCATGTGATCTTCATCTGGTTGCCGCTGGTGGCGCTGCCAGGCGGGCTCGCCATGCTTCTTGCCGGCTTTGTCTCCGTGGGGTTCCGCTATTGGTTCGCTGGCCCTGCGCGCCTCGTCGTCTTCGCTGTCGCCTTCATGTTCGGCGAATGGTTTCGCTCGTCCCTGTTCGGCATTGGCGGACTGCCATGGAATCTGCCCGGCATGATCTGGGCGCCGGGCGAGGCGATCTCCCAGTCGGCTTCGATCTGGGGGATCTATGGTCTTTCCGCGCTCACAGTCGTCGCCATGGCTGCGCCAGCCACACTCGCTGACGCGCGGCCGCGCGGCACGACGGGTTCGCGCGCTGCTCCCATCATTGTCGCCGCCATCCTGTTTGGCGCCATCTGGGGCTGGGGCGCGCGGCGTCTCGGCGAAGTTCCCGACCTGCCGCCCAGCGGTCCCGTGGTTCGCCTTGTTGAGGCCGGCATTCCGCAAGCCGCCAAGCACAAGCCCGGCGTTGCCGAACAGATCGTGCTGCGCTTCCTCGCTCTCTCTGGTCCCGATACGGCCGATGCGCCGCCGATCGTGATCTGGCCCGAGGGCGCTCTGCCTTATTATCTGTTCGAATGGCCTGAAGCTCTGGACGTGGTGGCCGATGGGATTGGCAACCGCCGCTTGATCATCGGCATGCCGCGTCGCGAGAACATCGGCACGTCCGACGAAAAAGCCTACAACTCGCTCGCCGTCCTCAGCGGCGAGAGCGATGTGCGCGGTCCGCTCGACATTTACGACAAGCACATGCTTGTGCCTTTTGGCGAGTTCATGCCGTTCGCTGGCGTTCTTAAGACCATTGGCCTCAAGACGTTGCAGGATCTCGCCCCCGGCGGATTCGATGCAGGCCCGCCGCCATCCACTGTGAACGTCGTTGGCATTCCGCCCTTTGGTCCGTTGATTTGCTACGAGGCCATTTTTCCGGGCCTCTCGCCGCGTGGACCGGACCGTCCCGAATGGCTGGTCAACATCACGATTGATGCGTGGTTCGGTGAATTGATGGGGCCGGCGCAACATGCGGCGCAGGCGCGCTATCGCGCCATTGAGGAAGGCCTGCCCATGGCCCGTGTCGCCAGCCGTGGCGATACCGGCATGATCGACGCCTATGGCCGATGGACCGCGCGTGGCCAGCCGGCGGATCCCAGGCTTTACGGGGTCGACCCCGAAGGCTGGAAGTCCAGCGTTGTCGATACGCACATTCCTCCGGCGGCGGAGCCCACGCCTTACAGCAACTGGCGGGATGGGATGTTCTGGATAATCCTGCTTGGACTCAACCTCGGGTTGTTGGTTCTTCCACGCCGCTAGGCGTATTGATACGCAACCTTGGGGTGTGAAGGCGGGCGATCCTTGGAAACGCGTGATCCTACTCTGAACGACCAGACCGTCGGCGAGCGCATTCGCAAGCGTCGCAACGATCTCGAGATTTCCCAGCCGGAGCTCGCCGAGCAGATCGGCGTCACCTACCAGCAGCTGCAGAAGTACGAGAACGGCAAGAACCGTATTTCCGCAGGCCGCCTCTACGACATTGCGAAGGTTCTGAAGACTTCGATCGCCTATTTCTACGAAGGGCTCGACCCCCTGCATTCGGCCGTGCGCCGGGGCGGAGCGGCCGAGGAAGGCGATGATTTTGTCGGACTGGGGGACAGCCAGCTGGTCGAACTGGTCATGGCCTTCCGCCAGATCCGGGACGCCAGCGCCCGGACGAGCATTCTTTCCATGGTAAAAAAACAGGCCAAGGCGGCCGGAAAAACCGCTGCACCGCCCAAAAGCCGCAAGAAATAAGGTACTCAAGACAGGGTTGCGTTCGGCTAAATCGTATAAAGCTTTCTTTATATGGCTGGCCGGGTTATTGCAGGCCCGACCTTTTCCAGGGAGCTTTGCGTGGCGCGTTCCAACTATCTTTTCACCTCCGAAAGCGTGTCCGAAGGCCATCCGGACAAGGTCTGTGACCGGATTTCGGACGAGGTCGTAGACCTCTATTACCGCACCACAATCGAACAGGGTCTCGACGTCTGGTCGCTTCGCTGCGCCGCAGAGACGCTGGCGACGACCAACAAGGTGGTTATCGCGGGCGAATTTCGCGGCACCGACGCCGTAACCAAGGACCTGATCGCCCATCACGCGCGGATGGCCATCAAGGATATCGGCTACGATCAGGCAGGCTTCAGCTGGCGCGATGCCGACATCGAGGTCCTGCTGCACGGCCAGTCCGAGCACATTGCGCAGGGCGTTGATGCTTCGGGCAACAAGGAAGAGGGCGCGGGCGACCAGGGCATCATGTTCGGCTATGCGACGAACGAGACGCCCGAGCTGATGCCGGCGCCGATCCAGTTTTCTCACCGCATTCTGAAATTGCTGGCCGATGCGCGTCACTCCGGCAAGGAGAAGACGCTCGCCCCCGACGCCAAGTCGCAGGTCACGGTTCGCTATGAGAACGGCAAGCCGAAGGAGGCTGTCTCGATCGTGCTCTCGACCCAGCACACCGACGAGAAGCAGACGAGCGACGACATCCGCAAGATCGTCGAGCCGTATATCCGCAAGGCTCTGGGCGACACGCTGCCGATTTCCAAGGATTGCATCTGGCACATCAACCCGACGGGCAAGTTCGTCATCGGCGGACCTGATGGCGATTGCGGCCTGACGGGACGCAAGATCATCGTCGACACATACGGCGGCGCAGCTCCGCATGGCGGCGGCGCCTTCTCCGGGAAAGATCCGACGAAGGTTGACCGTTCGGCTGCCTATGCCGCGCGCTATCTCGCGAAGAACGTTGTTGCGGCTGGTCTGGCCGAGCGCTGCGTGATCCAGCTGTCCTACGCCATCGGCGTGCCGGAGCCGCTGTCGATCTATGCGAACTGCGATGGCACGGAGAAGGTTGATCTCGCCAAGCTGGAAAAGCGCCTCGGCGAAGTGATGGATCTGCGCCCGCGCGGCATTCGCACGCACCTTGGCCTCAACAAGCCGATCTATGCCCGCACGTCCGCCTATGGCCATTTCGGCCGTGAGCCGGATGCCGATGGCGGGTTCTCGTGGGAGAAGACGGATCTCGTCGCCTCGCTCAAGGATCTGGCATAGGTTCGCGATCCCGCAGGCTGCGGGCTTGTGATTTTTGAATTGAGAATGCGGTCGCCTAGGCGGCCGCGTTTTTGTTTGGCGCGTGGGTTACACGCGTTGAAAGAGGAAGGTGGGCGTGTGCCCCCTCCGTCTTGCGCGCGAGT
>JAUYSA010000183.1 GCA_030696545.1 Hyphomonadaceae bacterium | reverse complement strand
GCAGATCGCCCTGCTCGCCCTTATGCTCCCCCTGGTCCTTCCGATGTATCGCGTCAGCGACCTGGTTGGCTTCCTCGATCGTGTAAGGCGCGATCGTCTCGAAGGTCTGCTCGATGTCCCACGGGCATCCGGTCCCGGGCGTCCGCAGCCGAGCCATTAACGTCACCAGATCGCGCCATGGGTCTCCTGATGAGGGGAGGGAGCGGTCGTCCGCCGTCCCGGCCGGGTCGGCGCCGCCGCCCGATTTTGTCGAGGCCGGATCAGCCATCGCTCAAACCCCCATATACGCAAGTCGCATAATCAACATTATGGGCAATAATGATTGGACTGAAATCAAGCATTTGGCTGGATTTCCAGTTCGAGCCCGTCGTAGGCGGGCTCGACGCCAGCCGGCAGCTCTGCCCTGAGTTTCTGATAGTCCAGATCGACATGAAGGTTCGTCAGCACCGACCGCCGCGGCTTGATCCTGTCGATCCAGCCAAGCGCCTGCGAAACGCTCGCATGGGTCGGATGGGCCGTGTAGCGCAGCGCGTCGACCACGAAGGTGTCGAGCCCGCCAAGCAGCGCCAGCGTCTCCTCAGGCAGCCTGACCACGTCGTTGCAGTAGGCAAATGTTCCGATCCGAAAGCCGAGCGACGGGATGCTTCCGTGATCCTGACTTAGCGGCAAGATATCCACAGGCCCGCCTGCGCCCTCAATCCGGATCACCTGCCCGACCTCCAGGTCCGCCTTCTTGTCCAGGATGGCCGGATACGAACCCGCGCCATCGAAGCAGTAGTCAAACCGCCTCCCAACAATGTCGGCCGTAACCTGGTCCATGTGGACCGGCAGCCGTTTCCGATGGCGGATCACCAGCGCCCGCAGGTCGTCGATGCCATGGCACTGGTCGGCGTGTTCGTGGGTCAGCAGCACGGCATCGAGTCGGTCGATCCGGGCGGCCAGAAGCTGCTCGCGCATATCCGGCGACGTATCCACAAGCACCAGCGTCGGCTCGGCGGCGCCTGGCGCCCACGACCGGATCAGGATCGAACAGCGCGATCGCCGGTTTCTTGGCTCGGCCGGGTCGCAGACGCCCCAGTCATTGCCGATCCGCGGAACACCGCCCGAAGACCCGCAGCCAAGGATGCGGACCTGCAACCTGCCCTTTGGCCCGGCAGCGTTCATGCCGGCCTCTGGAACAGCTTGATGGCGTTAGCAGTGGTCAGGCGCGCAGCCTCCTCGAAAGTCAGGCCGCGATGTTCGGCGAAGGCGCGGCACACGTCCACCAGATACGCCGGTTCGTTGCGCCGCCCACGATACGGGATCGGCGCGAGATACGGACAGTCCGTCTCAAGGATGATCCGCTCGAGCGGAACCTTGCCCGTCACGTCGCGCACATCGGTTGCGCCCTTGAACGACAGGATGCCCGAAACCGAAAAGCTGGCGCCCAGATCCAGCGCCCGCTCGGCCAGCCGCGCGCCGCTCGTGTAGCAATGCATCAGGATGCGAAACGGCGCGCGCTTGTACTCGCGCTCGAGAATATCGCCGGTCAGATCGTCGGCCTCGCGCGTGTGAATCACCAGCAGCAGACCCGTCTCGCGCGCCGCATGGATATGCTCGACGAAGCTGCGCTCCTGCAGAACGATATCGCTATAGCCATAGTGCTGGTCGAGGCCGGTCTCGCCGATCCCGACAACCTTCGGATGGCCCGCTTCCTCAACGAGCGTCTTGGCTTCGAGCGACCAGTAGTCTTTCGCATAGTGCGGATGCACGCCTACGGTGCATGTGATGTCGTCATTGGCCTCGGCTATCGCCCGCACAGCCGGATAGCGGTCAAGCCGATCGCAGATCGTCACGAAGCGCGTCACGCCAGCTGCACGTGCACGCGCAAGAATATCGTCCACCTCGCCGGCGAATTGCTCCGCATGAAGATTGACGTGCGTATCGAACAGCATCTCAGGCGCCCGTGCGCGCAAGACGCGCGACGCGTGACAGCGCCGCTGCAATCGTCTGCGCACGATCCTGATTGAGCGCCTGCGCCTCCGCATCGATGCGCATCACATCAAGCGCGGCCGATGCCCAGTCGCCGGCGATCACGGGGTCGCTCTCGCGCGAAGCGCGCTTCTGCAAGCTGACACGCAGCGACTCCATTGCCGCAGCCATGGACGCATCGCTCTTGGCTGCAAGCGTGAGCGCTGTGTGAAGGCTGCGCGCGTCGGAATCCGCAAGGTGACGAACGGCGTTCGAAATTGCGTCCGCCGCCGCACCTGCATCTGCGCCTTCCAGCTCAAGCGCGCGCCCCGGTCGTTCCGGCGCAATGCGGGCTATCTCGTCCGCCCGCGCACCAGTCACGCCAGCCTGCGCAAGCGACGACAGCGTCTCGTGTTCGCTCAGCGAGCCACACCGCAGCACGCGACAACGGCTGCGCACGGTCGGCAACAGCAGCTGCTCGCCATGCGAAATCAGAAACAGCACAGCACGGCTCGGCGGCTCTTCAAGCGTCTTGAGAATAGCGTTCTCGCCATGCCGGTTCATCTCGTCGACGGAATCGATGATCGCAACGCGCCAGCCGCCCATGGCTGGTCGCATCGAAAAGAACTCCGCGAGCGACCGCACGCTATCGACCGGGATCTCGGACTTCTGCTTTCCCTTGTCGTCGACGGGCCGGCGGATGACGCGAAAATCCGGATGGCTTCCAGCGGCAATCAGCCGGCCAACCGGCGTCGCAGCGTTTGCCGACAATTCGCCGTCGCCATTGCCAAGCAGATGCATCGCGAACTGTATCGCAAGCCGTGCCTTGCCGACACCACGCGGTCCACGCAGCAGCCAGCTATGATGCAACTTGCCCGAGCTGACGGCTGACAGGAATTCGCGCTTCGCAGCGGCGTGTCCGACAACATGCCCAAGCTCTGCGCCTGCGACTTCCATCAGCGATCTCCGCCCAGACGAGCATCGATCGCGGCTATCGCTGAACTGGCCAGAGCGTCTGGCGTGACGGAAGCATCGAGCACAACACACCGCTTCGGATTGGCGCGCGCGATATCAAGAAACGCCTTGTGGACAGCCTCGTGATAGCTGAGCACGCGGGACTCGATCGCGTCCTTGTCGTTGGCGCGCGCCGTCATTCGGTCGCGCGCCGCCGAGAGGGGCAGGTCAAGGATCAGCGTGATATCCGGCGTCGTGTCGCCAACGCAGATCCGGTCTATCGTTTCGATGTGTTCGCTCGGAACATGACCTGCCGCCGCCTGGTAGGCGCGCGTTGAATCGGAAAAGCGATCGCAGATCACCCACGCGCCAGACGCCAGCGCGGGGCGTATCAGCTTGTCCAGATGATCGGTGCGCGCTGCATAGAACAGCAAGGTTTCCGCGATAGGTTCCCAGCCTGTCACTTTGGCCGGCGGGTTCAGGATCAGGCTGCGTATCGCTTCCGCGCCTGGCGTTCCGCCGGGTTCGCGCGTGCGCACGACCGCCAGCCCCCGAGCAGCCAGACGCGCCTCCAGCGCGGCGGCGAGCGTGGATTTCCCTACGCCCTCGCCTCCCTCCAGAGTGATGAACCGGCCTCGCCCAGCCAAACCTACTCGCCTCTCAGCCCCATCATCGCCTTGCCGATCAACCCCAGCTGGTTCACCGCCTTGCCAGCGGCCACCGGGATCTTTTTGTCCGGCGTGCCCGGCGCCGAGATGATCAACTCGCCGACAATATCGCCTTCCTTGATCGGCGCCATCAGTGGCGATTTATAGACGACATTCCCCGTGATCTTGGGCAGCGCGTCCATGTGCAGGCCGGTGGCGTAGCTCTCGGTCGCAATCAGCGACACCTTCTCCTGCTCGCCAAGCCAGACATCCGCGACGCCGACTTCCGCGCCCTTGTTGACCAGCGTGGATGCCATGAAATCGAGGAAGGCCGACCGCATGACACGCGGACCTTCCTTCTTGCGCTCAGTCTCGCTGGTCAGACCGTTGAGAACGATGATGCGCCGCTTGCCTTCGCGAATGGCGGAACCAACCAGCCCATAGCCGGAAACCGAAAGGTGCCCGGTCTTCACGCCGTCGGCCCCGTCGAGTTCGCGCAGCAGAGGGTTGCGGTTGTACTGGCGGGTGTTGTTGAAGGTGAACTCGGGCTCGCGGAACATCGGATAGTATTCCGGGAAATCCTTGATGAGGCGATGGGCGATCAATGCAATGTCGTGCGCACTCATGCGATGGGTCGGCGCATCAAGGCCGGTCGAGTTCGCGAAGGTCGAGCCGGTCATGCCAAGCTCCTTGCCGCGTGCAGTTGCGGCCCGTGCATAGGCTTCCTCGCTGCCGAACAGGCCTTCAGCGAGTACGATGCAAGCGTCATTGCCTGAAACGATGATCGCGCCCTTGAGCAGGTCTTCAACCGAAACCTTGGAGTTCAGGGGCAGGAACATGGTCGAGCCATCCGTGCCGGCGCCGCCGGTGCGCCAGGCGTGCTCGCTGACGGTGAACTGGTCCGCCATCGTAAGACGCCCAGCCTTCAGTCGCTCGAATGTCATGTAGTAGAGCATCAGCTTCGACATCGAAGCCGGGATCATCGGCTCATCGCCACGCTTGGAGTAGAGCGGGATGCCGCTATCGCCATCCATGATGAAGGCATAGGTCGCGCTGGTGTTCAGCGGATCTGACGCCATCGCCATCGTCGGATCAGGCGCAGCCACGGGCGGCGCGGCCGGCGGCTGGGCGATAGCTGACGACGCGACGAGGGCCGCCAACAGGGTTCCGGCGATAAGGCGCATGTGCGCAGACTCCCTTGAGAATCCGCCCACAAGAAGGCGCTTCGGGTCGCTCCGTCAACCGCCAGAAAGTCGCTGTTTACAGGCCTTTGCGAGGCAGTAGGAACGCGATGCCACGCATCCCTGCCCTGCCCCCGCCTGGCCTTAGTCGAGTTTGGCCACCACAAGGGCTTTCGTACCCGCTGCAGACAAGCGGGTCTGGGCCTGCTCGGCGTCGGCGCGGGAGGCCCACGGGCCAACCATCACGCGATAGAATTCCGTCCCATTGACCTGCGCCGCCGCGATCGACACCGGGCCATTGGCGCGCAGCTGGTCGCGGAGCAGGTTGGCGTTGCCAAGATCAGCGAACGAACCGGCCTGCAGGAAGAACCCACGCGCATCGGCTTGGCGAACCGCTGGCGCCGGCTGCACAGCGACCGGGGCAATCGCCTCGGCTCGCACCGCGAGTTTCTGAACAACCGGCAGAACCGGGGCTGCATTCGCTTCAGCCGGAGCAGGGCCAACATACTGCACGCGAACCTTCGCCGTGCCCTTGCCATGCAGGTCGAGCGCCGAGCCCGCCGCTTTCGACAGGTCAATGATACGGTCATCCACGAACGGACCGCGATCGTTCAGGCGCACGATCACCGTCTTGTTGTTCTCAAGGTTCGTCACGCGCACAAGAGAGGGGATCGGCAGCGTCGGATGTGCGGCCGTCATGGCCATCTCGTCGAACACTTCGCCCGAAGCCGAATCCTTGCCGTGGAAGGTCGGTCCGTACCACGACGCAATGCCCACTTCGTCATAGTTCGGCTCGTAGGTCGGCACATACCACTTGCCCGCCACCTGGTAGGGAGGGCCGGCGTAGGGCTGGGCGAGCGTCGCAGCCACAAGCCCGCGCGGCGCCTCGACTGGCGCAACAGACGATTTCGGCGCCGGACCAAAGCTGGCCTTCACCGCATCAACGGCCACCGGGGAATTCGCAAACGTCGGGATCGGCGCATGGGGCGCCACGGTCAGCGACATGCCGTCCGCGCGGTTTTCGAGCCGGACAGTCGGCGCATAGGCGGGCGAGGATGCCTTATAGACGATGGGGGCAGGCCCCTGAGCCCAGGACGTTTCTGCACCGCCAATGGTGAAAACCGCCGCAAGGATCGCCGCGCCCGTCACCATCCGCGCGCTTATCCCCACGCGCACCTAGCTCACGCCAGCCATCACCACATCCCTTACTGAGATCGCGCCACCGCTTTTTGCGTTGGCCCGAGCCGCTCTTCTGGCGGCGTGGAAGAACCCTACCGGACCCCGGTTTCGGCCCATAAACCAGGATCGGTGCAATTTTCAGCAATCTTGCCGGATCGGGCGAAGGTGTTACCGGCAGCCCGACAATTGCCCCCAAATGCGCCGCCCCTACAGCGAAATCCCATGGAATAAGGCCCCACCCTGCCCGGCGCGCATAAACCATTTTCTTTGCGCCCAATCGCGAATACATGGTCCGCGCGGGAGAGGTGGCCGAGTGGTTTAAGGCAACGGTCTTGAAAACCGTCGTAGGGGAAACTCTACCGTGGGTTCGAATCCCACCCTCTCCGCCACTCCAGGCCCCGCGCCCGCGACAGGCCTCGCTCCGTCGTTCAGCGCTGCGCCTCCGCCAGGCGTCTATCCACGGCCCGGCCACCCTTGAGGATGTTCGCCAGCGAGTAATTGCCCTCATGGCAGGAGCTTTCGAACATGCGCTGGTCGGTGCGGTACAGCGAATATTCCGCCGACCACGGCGCGGTATAGATGGCCGGGTCCTCGACCGTGTATTGATAGAGCAGTTCGTTTTCAGACAACCGCGTGTAGCGCTCGATCACCTTCGCGTTGTTCGTCACCACCAGGTTCGATACGAGACGAACCCGATCGGCTTCCGGCAGGCCGATGGTCTCGATCACCAGCGTCTCGCCCTCCCACCGCGCGATCGAATCCCCGAGCGCCGTGTGAAGGACTTTCGGCCTGTGCGTGTTCGTGAACGGGATGATCCGCGCCTCATCGCCATATTCCGAATGGATGATCACCTGCCCCGCGCTGGTCTGGAAAATCTGGCGCGGATTGAGACTGCCCGCACCGATATTCGTCACCGGCGGCACAGCCAGCCCCACAAGACACCGCTCCCACGCCGGACGCTCTTCGGGATTGTCATAGCGCTTGGTGACAGGCCCCGCCTTGGACTCCTTGCGGGCCTCT
>JAUYSA010000152.1 GCA_030696545.1 Hyphomonadaceae bacterium | reverse complement strand
AGGGCGCCGCGTCCATCCTGTTCCACGACGCCAAGCGCGCGAAGGATACCGCCGAGGCGATGAAGATCACGGCGCAGGACCTCGCCAAATTCCGAATCGTGGATGCTGTCGTCACCGAGCCGATGGGCGGGGCACACCGCAATCCGAAGGACGCGATCGAGAGCGTGGGCGACGCCATCGAAGCAGCTCTTGCGACCCTTTCCGGCATGACGCCGGATGACTTGCGCGCGCAGCGCAAGGAACGCTTCTATGCCATCGGCCGTGAAGGCCTGGCGTAGCCCGCAGCGTTTTCTTGTACGTCAAAAGATCGCCGCCGGAACGTTCGTGTTCCGGCGGCGATGTTCGTTTTGATGGCAGGCCTTAGTGGCGCTTGACGTCTTCGCGCGCGGCCGAGCCCTCGGGCTGGGTGAAGTCGACATGGGCGCGGGCGCCGACATCGGGCTCCTTGTCGGAATTTTTCGACGTTTGGACTTCCCAGGCGAACTTGATCGGGTTGCGGGTCGAAGCCCAGATGGCGGCGTCGAGCAGGTCGAATTCGAGGAGAACGATATCCGGATCGTCTTTGCCCTTGAACCATGAGGCCACAACGTCAGACCAGTATTGTTCGATCTTGCCGCGATCACGATTTTCGTGGAGGTCGCCCATCAGGCAGGCGTGATAATCCTGATCCTTGCCGACGACGCAGAAGTGCGCGTGCGAGCCGGCGCTGATTTCGTGGAACAGGTCGCCTGAGCGCGACGTGAAGAACCAGAGACGCGCGGCGCCATCCTTGTCGGCCATGTGGGCCATTGGCTGCATGTGGCTGTGCGAGCCTTCGATGCCGAGCATGCCGGCGCGGACCTTGTCGAGCTGTTCCCACAGCTGCTGTTCAGGTTGTTCTTCGGTTTTACGGGTGTGGCCCATGGGGATTCCTCATCTCGGGGTGTAACTGTGAACGGCTGCCTGCATGAGCTGGTTCCCGAAAAGCGAAGGCCCGGATGGCAAACGCCATCCGGGCCTCGTGGCTCAATCAGCTGATGCGGCGATCAGGCTGGCATGAGAACGCTGTCGACGACATGGATCACGCCGTTCGACTGCATCACGTCTCCGATCGTGACGTGGGACATGTTACCCTTGGCGTCGACGAGCATGATCATGTTGCCCATCATGCTTGCGGTCAGCGTGCCGCCAGCGACGGTGGTGAGGGTCGCCTTGCCGCCGCCGGCCTGGATCGCTTTCGAGATGTCGGCGGCTATCATACGTCCGGCGACCACGTGATAGGTAAGGACTTTCTGCAGCGTCGCCTTCATGTCGGGTTTCAGCAGGCCATCAACCGCACCGGCCGGAAGGCGGGCGAAGGCTGCGTCGGTCGGCGCGAAGACGGTGAAGGGTCCCGGACCAGACAGCGTGTCGACAAGACCAGCGGCCTTGACGGCGGCGACGAGTGTCTTGTGGTCAGCCGAGTTCACCGCGTTCTCGATAATGTTCTTCGAAGGATACATCGCGGCGCCGCCCACCATGACAGTTTTCTCGGCCATCGCCGTTGCCGGAGGTACGGCGGGGGTGGCGGCCATCGGCATCGAGCTGGACGCCGTCGCCGAAGTGGAAGTCGACGCGGACATGCCGCTGCCCATGCCGTCGGACATGCACGCGGTGGAGGCAAGCGTAAGCGTTGCGGCGAGAACGCCGCGAGTGAGCGATATCATCTGAATTCTCCAGGTCGCCCGACGCCCATAGACGATACGCAGGTTTGGACATTGCGGATCGAAAAAACACACTACGTAAAAACCCTGCGTGCGGCATGGCGGTTTGCTTGACCTGCACAACGTCCGGGGGCAGAAGCTCGTCCGCTTCTTCCAGTGAGCCCGCCTATGAGAGTCAACACCCTCTAGTACGCGCCGGGGACCTGCCCGGCCTGGCACATCGTGCTGTTGCTGCGCGTGTCGATGACGCGCGCGCCTGACTCTCATTTCGGAAGCATCCAATGTTTGAATTTCTGAGGCGTTCCTCGCCGCTGTGGCGACACGCTGACTTCAACCGGCTCTGGGCCGCGCAGATCCTGTCTGCGTTCGGCAGCCGGATCACGCGCACGGCCATACCTATCATCGCGGTGAGCGTGCTGCTGGTGACGCCCTGGGATGCGGCTGTCCTCTAGGCGTTGAGCTACGCGCCGTACGTCCTGGCGGGGCTGTTCGGCGGCGGTTTCGTCGAGCGGGCCAACAAGACGCGGCTGATGGTGGCGATGGACCTTGTCCGCTTTGCGCTGGTGATGGCCGTGCCGCTGGCGTGGTATTTCGACCTGCTGAGCTTTCCGCTGTTGTGCCTTCTGGCGGCGGGCGTGGGCGGGGCGAGTGCGCTGTTCCAGAACGCCGATGTCGCCATCCTGCCGAGGCTGGTGGGCAAGACGCATCTGGTGGAAGCCAACTCGCGGCTGCAGGCGACGGAATCGATTGCCGAACTCACGGGGCCGGGGGCGGCGGGCATTCTGATTGACCTGCTGACAGCGCCGATCGCGATGGTAGTCGATGCGCTGACCTTCATCTGGTCAGCGTTCTGGTTGTGGAAGATTCCGAAGCAGCAGGGGCAGGCGAGCGAAGAAGCGAAGGTCGAGGCGGTGGCGCAGCCAACCGTGTGGGCGACGTTGAAGGCTGATATCGTCGTGGGCTTCTTCGCGATCTGGCGATGCAGGCCCATGCGGGCGATCATCACCGGCAATTTCTTCTGGTACATTTCGGCGGGCTTCTTCTTCGCCACGCTGATGGTGTTCCTGCTGCGTGATCTGCGCATGGCGCCGTCGGTTATCGGCGTGATGATTTCGGTCGGCGGGTTCAGCGCGCTGCTGGGCTCACTGACGGCGCGGCCTCTGGCGAAGGCTATGGGATATGGGCCGGCGGTTCTTGCGGGATTCTGCTTCAGCGTCGTGGGCCTGCTGATGCTGATACCCGCTGCCGCGTTCAAGGAGTGGTCGTTGCTGTTCCTGGTGGCGCAGCAGTTCTTCGGCGACTTCGGGATCATGATCTACACGATCCTCGCGGTCAGCCTGCAGCAGAAGCTGTTGCCAGAAGAAGAGCTGGCGCGCGCCAATGGCTTCAATCAGGTGGTCAATGGCGTGGGCATGACAGGCGCGATCCTGATTGCCGGATGGGTGGCCGAGACGATCGGCGTTTCCAACACCGTGATGCTGGGGGCGGGGATCGCCGTGCTGGGTATAGCGCCCCTGCTGACGCCGCCTCTGCTGTCCATCCGCGAAGAGCCAGCGGGGCGGGACGAGGTCATGGCGGCAGATTGAAAAAGGCCCCGGAAGATTTCTCTTCCGGGGCCTTCGTCATTTCGTGTGGTGAAGCCTAAGCCCGCGCGGCGGCAGTGACGTCGCCATGGCAGTTCTTGTAGCGCTTGCCCGAGCCGCAGGGGCAGGGGGCGTTGCGCGGTGTCGAGGCCCAGGCTGCGGGCGGAGCGGCGCCGGCCTGTTGTTGTGACGGCGCGGCTTGCGCGGGAGCTGCTTGCGGGCGCGATGCCATCTGCTGCGGAGGCGGCTCGTTGGCCTCGCCCGGGTTCGCGCCCGGAGGCGCCTCGGTGACGAACTGGCCGCGCATCAGCACGCGCGTGACGCCCGAGCGGAGATCAGCGATCAGGCGCTCGAACAGCGTGAAGGCTTCGTTCTTGAACTCGTTCAGCGGGTCGCGCTGAGCGTAGCCGCGCAGGTGGATGACCGAACGCAGCTGGTCGAGATGCCAGAGGTGCTCGCGCCAGCGCGTATCGACTTCCTGCAGCAGGACCTGTTTTTCGAGCCAGCGCATCCGCTCTTCGCCAACGGCGGCGGTCTTGCGGGCGTAGAATTCGTCCGTCGTCTCGACAACCTTCGCGGCGATTTCCTGCGTGGCGACGCCTTCCTCGGCGGACCATTCGCGCACGGGGAGGTTGATGCCCAGAACATCGGAGATCTCTTCCTCGAGATCGGTCATGTTCCACTGATCCTGGTACGCCTTCTCCGGCATGTGGCGGAAGCACATGTCGTTGATCAGCTGGTGGCGCATTTCCTTTACCGTGTCGGCCACGCTGGCGGAGCGCATGAATTCGATGCGCTGTTCGAAGATGGCCTTGCGTTGGTCGTTGGTGACGTCGTCGAACTTCAGCAGGTTCTTGCGGATATCGAAGTTGCGCTGTTCGACGCGCTTCTGCGAGGTCTCGAGCGCCTTGTTCATCCACTTGTGGGTGATGGCCTCGTCTTCCTTGATGCCGAGGCTGCGCATGATGCTGTCGAGGCGTTCGGCGGCGAAGATGCGGAGCAGGTCGTCTTCAAGGCAGATGTAGAATTTGGAGCGGCCCGGGTCGCCCTGACGGCCTGTACGGCCGCGCAGCTGGTTGTCGATGCGGCGGCTTTCGTGGCGTTCGGTGGCGAGCACGTAAAGGCCGCCGGCGGCCAGCGCCTCGGCCCGCTTGGCGGCGATGTCGGCGGTGATGGCGGCGTGCAGCGTCTTCGTTTCTTCTTCGGTGAGTTCGCGGCCGAGCGATTTAGCCTTCTCGGCTGTTTCTTCCTCGATGCGCATTTCGAGGTTGCCGCCGAGCTGGATGTCTGTGCCGCGGCCGGCCATGTTTGTGGCGACCGTGATATTACCAGGCACGCCGGCTTGCGCGATGATGTGAGCTTCACGCTCGTGGTGCCGCGCGTTGAGAACCTGGTGCGGGATTTTCTCGACCGACAGGAGGTTCGAGAGGATTTCCGATTTTTCGATCGAGACTGTGCCGACGAGCACGGGCTGCTTGCGGCGCACGCAGTCGCGAATGTCGGCAATGATCGCCTTGTATTTCTCTTTCCCGGTCCGATAGACGACGTCGTCCTCGTCGATCCGCTTGATCGGGCGGTTGGTCGGGATCTCGGTGACTTCCAGCTTGTAGATGTCCTGGAATTCGGCGGCTTCGGTCGAGGCTGTGCCGGTCATGCCTGAGAGCTTGTCGTACAGGCGGAAATAGTTCTGGAAGGTGATCGAGGCGAGCGTCTGGTTCTCGGGCTGGATCTTCGTTTTCTCTTTCGCCTCGATCGCCTGGTGGAGACCTTCGGAGAGGCGGCGGCCCTGCATCATGCGGCCGGTGAACTCGTCGATGAGCATCACTTCGCCGTTCTTGACGATGTAGTCCTTG
>JAUYSA010000116.1 GCA_030696545.1 Hyphomonadaceae bacterium | reverse complement strand
GGGGCGCAAAACCAGCGGCGCGACCATCCTGCTGCCATGAGCGAGATTCCGGAAGCGCATCCGTTTCAGCAATGGGTCGACCTTGCGAAACCGCGCGCGCAGCTCTGGCGCACGGCGGTTGGCGCGGTGCTGATCTCGCTGGCGTGGTTCGCGTGGTCGCTGGTTCTGATGCTGATCACGATCGGCATGGGGCTGGTGAAGCCCGAGGCCTTTCAGGCGATGTTCGGGACAGCGGATGTTCCGCTTACCTATCTCGACACCGTCGTGATGCTTCTTGTGGCTCTGGCGACGATCTGGGGCTTTTCGTTCGGCGTCTGGGCCGTGGTGAAGCTGTTGCACAAGCGGCAGCTGGATACAGTGGTAAGCTGGAGCCGCAGGTTCAGTCTCTCTCAGTTTGGCGCAGGATGTATCATTGCGGCGGGATATCTGGCCGTCAGTATGACGTGGAGTTTTGTGTCCGGAAACGCGCCGCGCCGGTCGGAACTTGAACTCGGCACATGGTTGCTGGCGCTTGGCCCGGTTGCGCTGGTGGTGTTCTTTCAGGCGGCGAGCGAGGAGTTGGTGTTCCGTGGCTACCTGCCGCAGCAGATCGCGGCGCGCTTCGGAAGCGCTTTCGCATGGGGTTTCCTGCCGTCGGTGGCCTTCGGCCTGATGCACGCGGCGAATTCACCGGCCAACCAGACATACGCGATCTACTATGTTGTGATCGCAACGATCATGGGCATGGTGATGATGGCGATGGTCTGGCGCACGGGAAGTCTGGCTGCGGCGATCGGATTTCACTTCATCAACAATATCGGCGCGCTGCTGCTGGCCGGCGCCGATAGCGGCCCATCTTCGATTGCGCTATTCGTGTGGACGCCTGACCAGCTGATGAACGGCGCTTCGTTTGAGTTGCTTCTGATGGGCCTGCTGCTGGCGTTTGTTCTTTCGCCGTTCGCGCCATTGCCGAAGGGTCAGGCGCTTGCGCGCAGGAACGAGACGCGCGCGGCGCCATAGGTGCGTTCGTCGAGCAGGCTCCATCCGGGCGCGTCCAGCGGTGGTTCGTGCGCGCCCGTCTCCGCCACCACGAGCGCGTCCGCCGTGACCCACTGCCCGCGCCGCAGCTGTTCGAGAGCTGGCGGCACGAGCCCATTCGCGTAGGGCGGGTCCATGAAGACCAGGTCGAACGGCGCGCCGACACCCGCCGGTTTCGCGCCGAGGTCGGTGGCGGAGCGGCGGTGGATGCGGGTGTTTCCGAAAAGCTGGAAAGCTTCGACATTGTCGCGAATGCAGCCGCGTGCGGCTGCCTCTGTCTCAACGAACAGGCAGAAGGCGCCGCCCCGAGAGATCGCCTCGAACCCCAGTGCGCCTGAGCCCGCGAAAGCATCGATCACGCGGGCGCCTTCCAAAGCGGGGGCCCAGTCGGCATGGGCGAGGATGTTGAAAATGCTTTCCCGCGCGCGGTCGGACGTCGGGCGCGTGTCCCGGCCTTCCGGCGTGCGGATGGTTCGTCCCTTGAGTGTGCCGCCGACAATGCGCATGGGCGTCGATCTAGCATCCCGCCGCCGAAATGCTATGGGGCGGCATGGCCGACGAATTCGACCTTGAGATGATGCGCCGCGCTATGGATCTGGCGCAGGCGGCCGCCGCGGCAGGCGAAGCGCCGATTGGCGCGGTCGTGGTTGATCCCACCAGCCGGGAGATTGTGGCCGAAGCCTATAACGAGCCGATCCGGCTTAGCGACCCCAGTGGCCACGCCGAGATTCTCGCCATGCGATCAGCTGCGGCCAAGCTTGGGAATTATCGGCTGCCCGGTCTGACGCTGTACGTGACGCTGGAGCCCTGCGCGATGTGTGCGGGCGCGATCAGCCATGCGCGGATCGGCCGTGTCGTCTATGGCGCAGCGGACGAGAAGGGCGGAGCGGTTGCCAACGGCCCGCGCTTCTTTGAGCAGCCTACCTGCCATTCCCGCCCGGTGGTCGAAAGCGGACTGCTGGCCGATGAGTCGTCAGCGATGCTGAAGGCCTTCTTCCGCGCGCGCCGCTAGGGCGTGCTTGGCAGCTGCGGCGCTGTTCCACCAAACAGCGGCTTGAACTCGGGCGTCAGGTCTGCGGCGAACACTTCCTGCTGCACAACGAACTCGTACGAGCCTTCGGCGTAGGAGCCGACTTCGTAGGCTTCGTAATAGACCTGAATGCCGCCAAACCTGTCGGGCTGGTTTGATGGCGCCAGCGCGAGCTTGGCTTTCTCGACCTTCACATTGCCATTCGGCCCGGCGCAGACGATCGGCTCGTCATAGATCGTCTCCGAGTCGATGCGGGCCTTTTTCGCGACTTTGAGCGCTTCGCAGATCGCTATGACCAGGGCCGGCGTGACGCCGCCCTGCAGCATGTCGGTGACTTTCAGCTGCTGACCGTTGGTGCGGGCCACGTGCGTGTCGAAGTAGGCCATGCCGTGAGCGCCGCCGGTGTATTCGTAGGCGGAGCCGAACAGGCTGACGATGTCGCCAGCCTTCGCGGTGTAGTCCCACGTGATCATGACTTCCCACGGGTAACTCGCTGGCACATCTCCGGCCTTCTTGAACTCGTCATAGGTGGCGCGGGCATCGGCTTTCTTGGCCGCCAGATACGAAAGGGCGTCCTTGCGCAGATAGGCGAGGTTGGCGTCGTCAGCGGGGCCGGATGGCAGGACAGCGCTGTAGGCGATCGATTCATCGGCGAAGCTGACCGAGGCTCCGTCTGGCGAAACTACGCTTGCGCCATCGGGCGATGGCGGAACCGGCGGCGTGGGCGCGTTCGGATCGGATTGTCCGAACTGTGCGGTCTGAACGGTAGCGTCTTCTGGGGCAGCGCCGGTTTCAACGGCCGCCGGGGTTGAGGGATCAGTCGCTGCCGGGCCTTTTGGGCCAAGAACGAGGAAGAGCCCCGCGCCAACCGCGACGACTCCGCCAGCGATCGCGGCGATCTTGGTATTGTTGCCGTTGCCGCCCGGGTTCGCTTGTTCAGACATGACCTGTTCCGTTCCGCCCTGAGCGGCAAGTATCCGCTATATTGCGACCGCGATGAAGGCCCAGCATGCAAACAACAGTATGCCTGCCTCACGGTTGGCGCGGAAAAGCAGCAGCGCGAGACCGCCATTGGCGGGATCTAGGCGGATGGCCTGCTGGATCAGGTGAAGCGCGAACGGCACCGTGGCTGCTGCGCCGTACCAGCCGGCCGCGACGTAACCAGCCAGCGCCGCGAGC
>JAUYSA010000070.1 GCA_030696545.1 Hyphomonadaceae bacterium | reverse complement strand
ATGCGGCTGCCGGTATCGATCAGCGCGGTGGCGACGATGGTCAGCGAGCCGCCTTCCTCAAGGTTACGCGCCGCGCCGAAGAAGCGTTTCGGCTTCTGGAGAGCGTTGGCGTCAACACCGCCGGTGAGGACTTTGCCGGAGGAGGGGACGACCGTGTTGTAGGCGCGGCCGAGACGCGTGATCGAGTCGAGCAGGATCACGACATCGCGGCCATGTTCGGCCAGGCGCTTGGCCTTCTCGATGACCATTTCCGCAACGGCGACGTGGCGCGTTGCCGGTTCGTCGAAGGTTGAGGAAATGACCTCGCCTTTGACGGAGCGCTGCATGTCCGTGACTTCCTCGGGACGTTCGTCGATGAGGAGCACGATCAGGTAGCACTCGGGATGATTTTCAGCGACCGACTGCGCAATGTTCTGCAGCAGCACGGTTTTGCCGGTTCTCGGCGGAGCAACGATAAGCGCCCGCTGGCCCTTGCCGATGGGGGCGACGATGTCGATGACGCGGCCCGAACGATCCTTCTTGGTCGGATCCTTGGGCTCCATGTGGAGGCGTTCGTCAGGGTAGAGCGGCGTGAGGTTGTCGAAGGGCACCTTGTGGCGCGCTCGCTCGGGATCCTCGAAGTTGACGGTAGCGACGCGGACGAGGGCGAAGTAGCGCTCGCCGTCGCGCGGACCGCGGATCGTGCCTTCGACGGTATCGCCGGTGCGAAGACCCATTTTCCGGATCATCTGAGGCTGGACGTAGATATCGTCCGGACCGGCCAGATAGTTCGACTGCGGCGAGCGCATGAAGCCGAAGCCGTCGGGAAGAACCTCGACCACGCCCACGCCGATAATTTCTACATCGCGTTCGGCCAGCTCCTTGAGAACCGCGAACATGAGTTCCTGCTTGGACAGGAGCGAGGCGCCTTCGACCTCAAGCTCTTCCGCCATGGCCAGCAGTTCGGCCGGTGTTTTCTTTTTCAGGTCATTGAGAAGCACGCGCTCATGCTCGTGCTCCTGCGCTTCAGCGACGTCGTCAGTCATTGGCTAGGTACATTTCGGTTGTGGTTTTGCCCTGGAGATGGCGCGAGGCGCTCAAGTCTTCGGGAAAAATGAGAAGGGAATTTGGACGCCGACCGGACGGCCGACGCTTGGTTTTAGGGCTCGGAACCCTGACAGGTCAAGCAAAAAGGCCTGTAACGCGGTCAGCCGAAGGGCTGAACGACCACCAGAATGACCGCAAAAATGGCGATGATCATGGGGATTTCGTTGAGCATCCGGAGCTTCTTCGGCTCGATCGGGCGCTCCCCGGCTGAAACCTTCCGGCCGATGCCCATCAGATAGCCATGGAAACCCGACAATCCAAGAACCAGCACGATCTTTCCCCAGAACCATGGCTGGGTGACATAAAATTGCCAGTTGCTGCCAATCAGCGCCAGACCCATCAACCAGGTAAGGCCCATGGTCGGGTTGAGGATGATCTTTCGGGTAGAAGCGCCCGCCTTATCCATTGCGGCTTCGAAACGTTCGTCGCCCTGCGCCTCCAGCCGGTAAACCAGCAGGCGCGGATAGATCAGCAGTCCTGCCATCCAGGCGATGACCGCGATGATGTGGATGGCCCGAAACCACTCGTACATTCGGCGTCTCCTCAGGCGGCCTTGGTAGCCGAGGAGCGGCGGTTCGGACAATCGCGCCAATTGGCCGGGCAGATGCGGCCGCCGCAGGACGATCGGATGGGTCCGCCCGCATCGGCGAGCGATTCCTCGACCAGGTCGGCCAGCGTGCCGATGAAGCCTTCATCGACGCCGAGGGCAGGCGCGCGCAGATAGACCTTGGCGCCGTGCTTGTCGGCGAGGTGCTTGTATTCGATGTCGAGCTCAACAAGCGTCTCGATGTGCTCGGACACGAAGGCGATCGGCGACAGCAGGATCGCCTTGCCATCAGCTGCGGCCTTCTCGATCGACAGATCCGTGGCCGGCCCGATCCATTTCAGCGGACCCACGCGCGACTGATAACAGATCTCGAACTCCCACTCCGCAGGCAGCAGTGGCTTGAGCGCTCCAACCGTATGCTCGACCTGCCACTGGTATGGATCGCCCGACTTCACGACTGTTTCCGGAAGGCCATGCGCCGACAGCAGACACCGCACATTCGCTGGCTTGCCCGCATCTTCCCATGCGCCAATCAGCTTGCGCGCGTGCGCCTGTATAAACTTCGGAACATCAGGATAGCAGCAGACGGCAATGCCAGCAGGTCCGCCAGCTTCCTTCCACGATTTGAAGGATGACGCCGTCGTCGTTGTGGAGAACTGCGGATAGAGCGGCAGCAGAACAACCTTCGTCGCGCCCCACGCGAGAACTTCGCTCACCGCGTTGGCGGCATACGGTTTCCAGTACCGCATGGCGATGAAGCTCTGCGCATCACGCCCACGTTTCACGAGTTCGGCGTCGAGCGCCTCAGCCTGCTTCCGCGTCTCGTTAAGCAGGGGAGACCCACCTCCCATCCGCGCATAATTTTCGCGCGCCGATGCCGCCCGCGTTTTCGAGATCAGGCGCGACAGAAAAAAACGCACCGGCAAGGGCGAGCGAATGATCGCCGGATCGCTGAAAAGATTTTTCAGGAAGGGCTGCACATCGTCGGGACCGTCGGGGCCGCCGAGATTGAACAGCACGACGGCGATTTTTTCAGCCGTCACTTCATGCTCCGGATCGTCCGGAGTACCGATTCCACATGCGGAATCGGTGTTTCCGGCGTCACGCCATGTCCAAGATTGAAGATATGCGGCCGGCCCTTCAACGAAGTGATGATTTCGCGCACGCGGTCTTCCATCGCCGCGCCGCCAGCAATCAGTCGCATCGGATCAAGATTCCCCTGCACAGCCATGCCCTTGGGCAAGGCAGCCGCGATCCGCTTCAATGGAATGGCCGTATCCAGTCCCACCGCGTTCACGCCCGTTCGCTCCGCATAATCCACCACAAGCCCGCCAGCACCGCGCGGAAAGCCGATGATCGGCTGTGTCACTCCAAGCGCGCGCACCCGTTGTACGAGCTTCGCCGTCGGCCCGATCACCCAGCGCTCGAAAGCATCTTCCGGCAGGCCCTCGGCCCAGCTTTCAAACAGCATCAAAGCATCAGCGCCTGCATTGGCCTGCATCAGCAGGTAGTGCGCGCTTGCCTCGACAAGCTGTTCCAGCATGCCGTCGAGTTCTTCGGGATGCTGATAACCGAACTTGCGCGAATCCGCCTTGTCGGTGCCGCCACGGCCTTCGATGGCATAAACGCCCACAGTCCAGGGCGATCCGGCGAAGCCGATCAGCGTGGTTGAATCATCCAGGCTGGCGCGAACACGTTCGACCGTTTCGCCAACTGGCGCGAGACGCGCGAGAATCTTCTCCATCGGAACCTGGGAAAGGTCGGAAGCCTTCGTCGCGGGATCAACGCGCGGGCCTTCACCTTCGATGAAGCGAACATTTCGCCCCATGGCGTCAAGCACCAACAGGATATCCGCAAACAGGATCGCGCCATCCATTCCATAGCGGCGCACTGGCTGCAGCGTCGCTTCTGCTGCGAGGGAAGGCGAATAGCAGAAATCGAGGAAGTCCCGCGCCTTCGCTCTCACCTCCCGATATTCGGGAAGGTGCCGTCCGGCCTGACGCATCATCCATACAGGAACAGGATCGACCCGTTCTCCATTGAGCACTCTAAGCAATCTTCTATCGGTCAAGCGTCACCTAGCGGCGGAGGAAAGAAAGACTCTTCTCTTACTATTGAATCTGAATCTTAGATTCTTTGGTGGTGTTTAGTCGGTTCATAAGTGCGTGCAACGCGATGTCCCCAACTCATACACACAACCGCTAACCGAGAATCCTGCTACGTTCCGACAGGCCTTGGCAGTTTAACCTCTCGTTAAGACCTTCGTTAACAACGTCTTAACGAGAGTCGAGTCCCCAAGGCCGGACTCATGGGCGCCAAAATCATGAGTC
>JAUYSA010000060.1 GCA_030696545.1 Hyphomonadaceae bacterium | reverse complement strand
TCAGATCTGCCGCGTATGGCCCGCGCGTTCGAATTGCCTGGCATGGAGACGGATCCGCGCTTCCAGGATGGCAAGTCGCGGCGGGACAACGCTGTTGAGATCACGGCCATGTTCGATGCCGCCTTCGCCCGGTTCACCAAGGACGAGATGGCGGCTCGCCTGACGGCCGAGGAGATTGCATGGGCGCCGGCCCAGACGCTCGCAGATGTGGCGGTTGATCCGCAGGTTTATGCTGCCGGCGGGATCGTCGAAATGCCTGGCAAGGATGGCGTGGGGACGTTCAAGTCCCCCGGCAGCCCGGCTCGGTTTCACGGAGTGGATGATGGCCCGAAAGGACCGGGCCCGGGTTTGGGCGAACACACGCGGGAAATCCTGAAATCGATCGGCTATTCCGACATGGACGTTGAGGCCATGTATGCCGGCAAATCGGTGGCCTGACATTGGCCCTGATTTTCTTGACGACATCAGCGTCAGACTTATCTCGCTTCCCTGTTGGGGCCGGCGGAGCTTTGCGTGGTTGAGCAAATGGATGGAGACGCGAACAACAGCTTTCCATTTCCCGTCGGCGGCGGAGAATGCGGGCGGCTGATTCGCGATTTTGACTGGTCGAAGACCGACCTCGGACCGATTTCCGACTGGCCGCAGTGGATCCGCACATCCGTCGATATCTGCCTGCAGGCGCCGATCCCGATCGTGATGTTGTTCGGGCCGGACGGATTCCTGATCTACAACGATGCCTACGCCGCATTCGCCGGCCAGCGCCATCCGCAGCTCCTCGGCATGAAAGTGCTGGAGGGATGGCCCGAGGCAGCGGACCTGAACCGGCAGGTGCTGGATACCTGCTACATCAATGGCGGTACACTTTCGCTGAAGGAACAGCCGCTGGTGCTGTTCCGCTACAACAACGCGGCGGACCAGCTCTGGCTCGATCTCGACTACTCGCCGATCCTCAACGATGAAGGCAAACCCGGCGGCGTCTTCGCGATCGTGGTGGAAACGACAGAGAAGGTGAACATCCAGCGCACGCTGGCGGCCGAACGCATCGCGGTGATGGAAGCCAACAAGCGGCTGTCGGCTGAATCGACTTTCCTGCGCGACCTGTTTGAACAAGCGCCAAGTTTCATGGCGATCATGTCCGGGCCGGCGCACGTCTTCGTGTTGGCCAACACATCATACCAGCAACTCATCGGCGGCAGGAATGTCGTCGGCATGACGATCCGCGATGCGCTGCCGGAGATTGTGGATCAGGGATTTGTCGAATTGCTGGATCGGGTGTTCACCTCCGGTCAGCCTCACATCGGATCGGGCTCGCGCATCACGCTGGATCAGACTGTGGGCGGCGGTTCCGGCGAGCGCTATCTGGATTTCATCTATCAGCCGATCCGCAATTCCGATGGGAAAGTCAGCGGCATCTTTGTCGAAGGTCAGGACGTGACAGAGCGCATGCGCGGCGAGCAGCACCTGCGCCTCGTCGTCAACGAGCTGAACCATCGCGTGAAGAACACGCTGGCGATGATTCAGGCTGTGGCGGCCCAGACTTTCCGCAATGCCGGCGATCTTCCTCAGGCGCAGGCTGTCTTCTCTGCGCGCATCATGGCGCTTGCCAGAGCGAACGACCTGTTGACCGGCGAGAACTGGGAAGGTGCGTCGCTGTCTGACATTGTTGCGGGTGTTTCGGTCGTTCATGCCGGCAACCAGCCCGACAGGTTCACGGCGAAAGGCCCGGTTGTGCGGCTGTCGCCCAAGGCGGCGCTCTCGCTGTCGATGGCCATGCATGAGCTTGCCACCAATGCGGTGAAGTACGGTGCGCTCTCTAACGATGCCGGCCGCGTTGACGTCTCATGGAGCGTCAAGGATGGGCGGATGCGCATCGAGTGGCGTGAAAGCGGCGGCCCGAGCGTTGCGCCTCCGGAGCGTCGCGGGTTCGGCTCCAGACTGGTTGAGCGCGGACTGGCGGGCGAAATGGGAGGCACTGCGCAAATCGCGTTTGAGCCAACGGGTGTCGTCTGCGTGATCGAAGCGCCGATGGATATTTATGAAGGCAGCGAGTGATGGGACAGGCGCTGCGCATACTTGTCGTCGAAGACGAAATGATGATCGCCATGATGCTGGAAGATATTCTGGCGGACCTCGGCCATCACGTTGCGGGCGTGGCGATGCGCCTGCCTCAGGCGCTTGAGCTTGCGAAGGGTGTCGAGGCCGACATCGCCATTCTCGACATCAACCTCGACGGCCGTAAATCCTTCCCTGCGGCGGAAGTTTTGCGTGCGCGTGGCGTGAAGCTGATCTTTGCGTCGGGCTATGGCTCGCCGGGTCTGGAAGCGCCGTTCCTTGACGAGCTCATTCTCAAGAAGCCGTTCGAAGCGAGCGACATCCGCTCTGCCTTGAAGCGCGTTGCGGCGTAGGCACCTAGGACTTCTTGTCTTCCTGCAGTCCGAACAACGCCGTCATCAGGCTGCTGTTCAGCGCTGCCGTTCCCAGCTGCGCCTGCAGCAGTACGGCGCTATCGATCGTCATAGCAGGTGGAATGAAAGACGCGGTGACGCGCCCGGCGTCGGCAAGCGCAACATCGTCGCCGGTCAGCTTCGTATAAAGCTGCGACGGCGTCAGCTTGGCGCCATCGGCATCGCGGAACACGTTGGCGTTGGCCAGAGCAGCGCGGGGAAACATGTCGGCGGCGACACCTGGAGCATTGTTGCGTGCTGCAGTGATAAGGCGGGCCGCATCGCTCGGCCCCATGAAGTGCGCGGTATAGAGCTCCGCTGATGTTGCCTCGCGGCCCAGCTTCTTCGCGAGTATCTTGCCGTTCTCACCCGCCAGCTCGCCCGCCATGTTCGCCGAAAGGCTGGCGTTCTTGCGCAGGTCGAGCAGCTGGTCGCGTGTAAGACCTTCCGCCTTCACACCATGCTTGGCGCCATAGCGCTCAATCATGTTCAGCCAGGTTTCGCTGGTGAACTGGAAGAGGCCGGTCGCAGAAGACGTGGACGCTTTCGCGCCGGGATCGAAATTGCTTTCGCGCTGCGCCGTCTTCACGAGGTAATCGAAATCAACGCCTGTCTTGTTCGACGCGCTGCGTAGCGCGGTCATGACCTGCGCGCGCTGGAGGGCTTTAGGTGAGGCGCCGATGGAATCGGTCACGAGCCAGGGTCCTTGTTCAGGGCGCTAGCTCGCGCGGGTATGGTTAGCGAGGGGTTAATTCCCGCTATGGCTGTTGGGGATCAGCCGTCTGTCTTCGGCGACGTGGCGAAGTGTACGCCGAGTTCCGCCAGCTTGTCGGCGTCGCGCCAGCGCACGTTTTCGGCGATCAGGGCGATGCCGTCGGCTGAAGCGACTTCGAGGCGGGTCATCGGGATTTCAAGGGCCTGGCAGCGAGACGGGTCGAGGCGGACGGCCTCGAACGTCATGCGGGCGCGGGCGCCCATAGGGGTGCTCCAGGACTTGCGGGCGTCGAGGCCGACGCGGAAACCACGGCGGCGGAAAGCGTCGACACGATCCAGAGCAAGATCTTCGAGGGCGGAAACCGAGGCGTCACAGAAATCGATGCGGATTTCCTGAGGCAGAACGCCAGCGCGGGCAGCGCCAGCTTCTGCGGCCATCGGCGCATCCTTGTCTGACAGAGCCGCCATCGGTGCCGAAACCGACAGCGGGCGCAGATCGGCGCCGGTGTCGCGGGCCAGACGGGCCGCGCGCTCGATCAGGTCGCCAAGCCATGCGGCGGCCGAGGGATGGGCCGCGTCGGACAGATGGCGGGGCTGGAACGTGTCTTCAAACGCGAGGTCGGCTTCCGTGTGCATTCCGAACGCTGCGCCGTCCGCGAGGCGCACGACCGGGCGGAAGCGCAGCCGGGGCTGACGCACCGTAACCGGCGTGGGCTCGTTCACGACAAGACGAAGGTGCGAAGCACGCGCTTGGGTCATTGCAGGGTTCCGGCTGAAGTGCTGAGTTGCCCCCTGTATGACAGACCCGCCTGAAGGCTGGCCGAAGCGGGATGCTGCAATTTCGAGCAAATCCGTAGCCGGCGTTGGCATTCCGTTTTTGATGGTTAGGAAGTAGTGAATGACCCCTGCAACCGACCTTCCCAAGCCTGCCTCCACCGTCGTCCTTGTGCGCGATGCGCCGGACGGGACCGGCAAGCTGGAAGTTCTGATGGTCCGGCGCAGCGCCGGCATGGCGTTCGGCGCCAGCGCGTGGGTGTTTCCGGGCGGCAAGGTCGCGTCGTCGGATGCTGATCCCGCCTGGGATGATCTGTCAGATGGCAACTACGATCATTACGAACGCTCGCTCCGCATCGCGGCGGCGCGAGAAGTGTTCGAGGAGTCCGGCCTGCTGCTGGCGACGCGCGATGGCCGCGAGCTCGATGCTGATGCCTGCGCCGGGTTCGACGCCATGCGCTCCGCGGTTGAGGCGGACCCGTCACTCCTGCTGAAGCTGGCGCGTGATGCGGGGCTCCGGCTCACGCTCGATCGGCTGATCCCGTTCGCGCACTGGATAACGCCGACTTTCGAGCCGCGCCGTTTCGATACCCATTTCTATCTCGTCCATGCGCCTGCGGACCAGGTGGTCAGCCATGATGGCCGCGAAGCCGTGGACCATCAGTGGGTCGCGCCGCAGGACCTGTTGGACAGGCGCAAACAGGGCGATGCAAAGCTGATGTTCCCGACGCGGTTGAACCTTGAAGTGCTCGCGCGATCTGAGAATGCGTCGTCAGCGGCGGCTGCAGCGCGGGCGAGCAAGGTCGTGACGGTCGAGCCCCGCGTCGAAGAGCGTGCGGACGGCAAAGTGCTCATAATCCCGGCCGAGGCAGGTTACGGCCTCACCGAAGAGCGCATGAAGGAAGTTATGGGCTAAGCTTTTGCCGCAGCCGCATCAGCGGCCTGTGCTGCGATGATCTGCTTGGTCTGCGTCTCGAGCTCAGCCACCAGCGCGAGGCCAACGGGGTGATCGGCGCCCTTGATCTTGCCAAGAACTGCGGCCTTCACAGCATCGACGTGTGCTTTCAGCAGGCGATCGGGAGCGGTGATCTCGCCATGCTCATCGCCAGTCAGTTTGCAGAGTGTTGCGCAGATCCGGCCCACTAGCGGATAGCCATAGGTCGGCGCAAGGCCCTTGAGGTCGTGAGCGCGGCGATGCAGTTCGTTCTTTGCGGCAGGCGAGCCGGCTTCCTTCTCGAAGGCAGCCCAGGCTTCAAGCAGTCGCGCCAGCTCTTCCTTGATCCACTCGGCGAACTGGTCCGACATCTTTTCGAGCGCCGCTTCCGCCTTCGCGATGGCGCGCTGATCGAGCGCCGGCATGGCGCCGCCGATCTTCGCCTTCAGCATGTTTGGCGGTGTGATGACTTCGATGGGTTTCTCTCTGGCCATTCCCATCCCCTGAATGTCGCGGCACGGCGTAGAATGCGCGATTCGAGTGATACTGCTGGCAGGAAAGTTAACAAACGACTGAACCGGCGCCATCCCCCAAGTTTAGGTGGTCTCGGGTTCTCAGAAAGACGCCCGCCCCATCAGAACCCAGCCCTTCTCGTCAAATTCCCCTGAGGTTTCCTCGCGCCAGCCCGCTCCCACGCTGAACATGCCAAAATCACGGGAGAGGCCGACTTCAGCCTTGGCGGACCGGCTCTGGCTTCCGCGTTCCTCCCAGGCTTTCACTGTCAGGTTCCAATCCGGCGCGAATTCGAGGCCGGTGGCGACCTCCATCACATCGCGCTCGCAGCTCCCGCGCGAGCGGCGAGCCGCCTCCGTGTTGACGAACCCCTCCCGCCCAAACAGCGAGAATGAGGTGCCCACCGCTGCCCGCACCTCGTACCCCTCGCCAGCGCACTCCAGCCCGTCCATCGCGTCACCTCCGATGAAGGAAGCCTGCACGGCAAAGGCGGCGCGGTCGGTCAGTGCAAAGGACTTTAGGACGCCGAGACGGAAGCCCGAACGGTCATCGTAGAAGTCGCTGATCCGTATCTCGCTCTCAATCTTGGCGTTGACGGCCCAGCCGTTACCCAGCCCGTATTCGGTGAAATCGTCGGCGCGCCACGCTTCGCCAAAGTCGCCAGTCTCCCGCGAAACTGTCGCGAACCATTGCTGCACGCCTTCGGCGATCGCCCACGCGCCCGCCTCGGCTGGTTGTGCAAATGATCCCGTCCCCGCCAGCAAAAGAATGCTGCGCGCCCCCGCGCGTCCCCCAACCATACGTCCCCCCTGAAGTTCTCTAAGTGTCGTAACCCGGCGATTCCCTGTCCAGTTTCCGCAGGCAGCCCGGCCATGCCAGCATCGCGCCGATGCCGCTCGCCACTGCCTGCTGTTGTTTCACTGTCTCGATCGCATGATCTGGCGCCATGCGCATTTGCTCGCGACCTTGCGCCGACGCCATCACCTGGATCGCGCACGCGCGCTCGAGATAGAAGATCATCATCCAGCACTGCGCCGCAGTCTCGCCTACGGTTAGCGTGCCGTGGTTCCAGAGCATGAGCGCTTTCTTGTCGCCAAGATCCTTCACCAGCCGCTCACGTTCATCGAGATCCAGCGCGATGCCTTCATAGTCGTGATAGGCAAGGTTCGGCAGCGCGATCAGCGCGTGCTGGCTGATCGGCAGCAGGCCCTCTTTCGTGGAGGCCACCGCAATCCCTGCATCCGTGTGAACGTGCAGAACGAACTTCGCATCCTCGCGCGCCGCATGGATCGCGGAGTGAATGGTGAAGCCAGCCGGATTGATCATGTAGTCCGTCGGCTCGACGATGTTGCCATCAAGATCGACCTTCACGAGCGAAGACGCGGTGATCTCGTCGAAGAAATAGCCGTAAGGGTTGATCAGGAAGTGATGCTCCGGCCCCGGCACGCGGGCGGAGATGTGGGTGAAGATCATGTCGTCCCACCCGTACAAGGCGACCAGCCGGTAAAGAGCGGCCAGTTCCACCCGAGCTTTCCACTCTTCGGCGCTGCACCGGCTTTTCACGCTGACGGGTTTCAGGTCATCGGCCATGATAATTCTCCTGCTGGCGCCAGTTTATCGCGGTCTGTGCGGCTTGTCATTGTGTCGCAATTTACTGATTTCAGCATTATAGGTGTGCGCCGCAGCAGGACGTCAGCATGGCCGACCCCAAGATCCACTTTACCGCGTCGCCCAAGCCGGAGGCTCGCCAAGCGCTGGAAACCATGTCCCGGCGTTATGGCCAGACCGCTGCAGGCAAGGCGGACGTCATCGTGGCGCTGGGCGGCGATGGCTGGATGCTGGAAACGCTGCGCGGCCGTTATGCTGACAAGCTGCCCGTCTATGGCATGCACCGGGGAACGGTCGGATTCCTGATGAACGAGTTCGCAGAGGAAGACCTTCCCGCGCGCCTAGACGCCGCCGTTCGCGCCGTGATCCATCCGCTTGCGATGACGGCGGTGACAGTCAAGGACAAGGTCTCACATCTTCAGGCGATCAATGAAGTCTCGCTCCTGCGCCAGACGGCGCAGACGGCGAAGCTGCGCATCCTTGTCGATGGGAAGGAACGCCTCGCCGATCTTGCCGCCGACGGCGTCCTCGTGGCGACGCCTGCGGGATCGACCGCCTACAACCTCTCGGCCCACGGTCCCATCCTGCCGATCGGCGCGAACCTTCTGGCGTTGACGCCGATCTCGCCTTTCCGTCCGCGCCGCTGGCGTGGCGCGTTGCTGCGCCATGATGCGCGTGTCGAGATCGAAATTCTGGACGCCGTCCGGCGCTCCGTCTCTGCCTCGGCCGATACGCAGGAGGTGCGAGACGTCGCGCGCGTCGAGATCCGCGAGGATCATGCCAAATCGCTCACCATGCTGTTCGACGAAGGCCACGCCCTCGACGAACGCATCCTGCGCGAGCAGTTCTCGCTCTAGCTATTTCCGGCTTTCGATCAGCAGGTAGGCGATAAGGTCGCGGCGGTCTTCCGGCTTCTTCATGCCGTTGAAAAACATCGACGTGCCCGGAACGAAACCTTGCGGCGAGATCAGCCACTGTTCCACCAGCTCTGGCGTCCAGGTCGGATGCTCGAAATCTTTTAGCGCCGGAGAATAGGTGTACCCCGGCGCCTTGCCCGTTCCGCGCTCGAACACGCCGTGCAGGTTGGGGCCGACCAGATGCCCCTTGCCCGCCGCCACATAATGGC
>JAUYSA010000054.1 GCA_030696545.1 Hyphomonadaceae bacterium | reverse complement strand
TTTCGCCAGATCAAGACGTCGAGGGCGTCGTCCGGCGTGGCTCTTCGAATGATCATGGCGGCAAGGTAGCATCGCGGCCGATCACAGCGCCAAGGAGTTCCCGATGATTGAAGCGTCCTGCCACTGCGGCGCGGTTCGGTTTTCAGTCGAGACCGCCCCCGAACAGGTCAACGACTGCAACTGCTCGATCTGCCGTCGCTACGGAACGCTATGGGGCTACTACCGACCGTCAGACGTTGGATTCTCGGCCGAGAATGGTCCCACCGACATCTATATGTGGGGCGACAAAAGCCTGGAATTCCACCGCTGCCGCGCCTGCGGCTGCGTCACCCACTGGTCGCCGACCAACCCGGAACGCCAGAAGATGGGGATCAACGCCCGCCTCTTGCCGGCCGAGGTGCTCGCGGCCATCCCGGTCACCCACGGCGACGGCGCGTCACGATAGGGCGCTAGAAGAACTCGCCGAGGAACGCCGCAGCCTGATCGGAGATACCGACGAGTTTGTTCGTCGCCTGCCGATAGAATTTGAAATTGAGCTCTGTCCCAGGCTGGCCGTCGGCCCAGTCGGTGAGGGGCTTGAGCTGCGCTCGTCCCAGAGGCCGTCTGGCCCGGGCGGTGGCCTTAATGGACAGGCTCACCCGCGGCGTCTCCCGAACGCCGGCCGGGCGCCTAGCCACAGCCTCGACGCCAGTGACCACACCGCGCGATCAAGCCGGATACCATACCTCATCTCCTGAGCGACGCACGCGAACATCTCCGCAGAAGGATCGCTGTGGCATCGAGCAATCCTTTACGCTCCGTCACAGCAGAAAGCAGGTTTACCCCTCGATACTTCGCCAGCTACCTTATCGGATTGGGGGATACTAGATGCCAACAGATCTTTGGTCACAAGACCGCCTTTCGCCTGTCCTGGGGTCCGGAATGGCCGCGGCTGCTGAATCGACAGCTGATCAATTCCGCTCGAAGTACCAGCAAGACTACGACCGACTTCTCTTCTCCACCCCCGTCCGCAGGCTGTCAGACAAGACACAAGTTTGGCCGATGGATGCCAATGACGGGGTCCGAACCCGCCTGACACACTCTCACGAGGTTGCAAACCTCGCACGCTCCATCGGAACCCGCATCTACAAGGGCGCGCCGACTGCATTCGCGGGAGCCGATCTGCATGAGGTTGTCCAGCCTATCCTGCTAGCCATCGGCCTCGCCCATGATCTGGGCAATCCGCCGTTCGGCCATCAGGGTGAAACGGCAATCAAAGCGTGGTTTTCCGCACGAAAGAAGTGGATCTTCACGAACCGCATTGATGGAGGTGAGGGTCTTCCCACATCGATCGATGAGAAGCTTCGGCTAGAGTTCTTAAAGTTTGACGGCAACCCTCAATCGCTTCGATTGCTGACCAAACTGCAAACGTCAGTCGCCCATGTCGGCCTAGATCTGACCGCCGCCACCCTATCAGCCTCCCTGAAATATCCGGTGGGCGCTGCAGGATATGACAAGAACAAGAGCATCCGAAAAAAGATCGGCTACTCCGAGTCAGAGCGCTCCGTGGTCGAATGGTTCCGTAGAGAGACCGGTCTTGACGAAGGGCAGCGACACCCTCTGACCTGGATCATGGAGGCATGCGACGACATTGCTTACTCGGTTCTAGATGTGGACGACGCGATGAAGAAAGGCGTTGTATCGCCCGACGACGTGTTTTCCGTCCTCACGGCCAACCCGCTTGTTAAGGACCACGCCGCTCTAACCAAACTGGCCAAACAGTTCGAAAAGGCGCGCGATGCTCAGCATCGCCCTGAGATCGCTCGCGACATCAAGATTGGATACTTTCGTGCGACGATGCTCGACGCTCTCGTCGCCGAGGCCAGTGGGTCATTTGCAGACCAGCAGAAGGTGATTATGAATCTTGGGGAAGCGACCCCCCTTATGGACGTAAGCGCGCTGTGCAAGGCCCTCAAGGCCGTCGCTCAGCAGTACGCCTTCGCTCACTCGGACGTGTTGAAAATGGAAGCCTTCGGAGCAGCGGCGATCGATGGCTTGCTCGGTCGGTTTTGGTCCGCGATCGACAATAGAGAAGAATACGACGACCTACTCTCGCCCCGCACTAGCCCGATCGACAAGTACGTTTTCGCCCTAATCAGCCCCAACTACCTAGAGAGCGCAGTCCGGGCCGGGGAAGGCGGCGGGCCGGCGGCGTCGATCCGCTATCGGGAACTGAGACTGCTCACAGACATGGTCTCGGGCATGACAGATTCCTTCACCATTAAGCTCTGGAACCAACTAAAAGAGTTTGATGATACGCCCCGCTCGTGATCGCCGGCTGCTGAAGCGTCGCATTGACGCCTACCTGTGGCACGATCGTTCGATGCCGGTGGTTCGGTTACGAACGATTCTCAAAGAGCAGTTCGGCTCATTCGAGCGAACCGCGATCATCGGTGGGCTTGTTCGCGACTTTGCGCGTAGCGGAAGGTCGGGCTTCCGCTCCGACGTCGATCTTGTGGTCCAGGCGCCACGCGGCGAGGTCCAAAAGTTAGCTGAACGTGTGGGCGCGGTGCCGAACAGGTTTGGCGGCTATGCCTATTACCATCCTCACTGGAAAGTCGACTTCTGGGCCCTCGAAACCACGTGGGCGGTGGTTCATGGCCACGCGAAAGCATCGCGCCTTGAAGATCTTGTTGCTTGTACGTTCTTCGATTGCGACGCGATCCTCTATGACATCGGCACGCGCCAAATCCTTGCGTCGGAAACCTACTTCGACCGGCTTGCTCGCAACCAAATCGATATAAACTTGCGGGCCAACCCCTCCGTAGACGGCAACTTGTTGCGGGCGATTCGCAGGGTCTTCGCTTGGGGGGCAGAGCCAGGGCCTCACCTACGCGCGTTTATCGTAGATAATCTAGACGATGAGGCCTTCCAGCGGATATCGGATACAGAGAGCAATCTTTATCCGATATCTGTGACGGCGCAGTTCAACAACGCGCAGGCTTTGACCTCCTGTTTGCTCGATCGAGCGCGGCGCAGCCTGCTCAATACGGACGTCGCTGATCAACTTGATTTGCCTGGCCTTTAGCGGCCCGCTGATCACGTTCTGTAAGCGCTAGGGGCGGCAGCCTTCCTGCTGAAGGCGCGCGAGTCGTCCAAATCTCTTTCCGCCCCACTCACTTCGAAGCCGCACGCTTAGTTGAAAGTCCCGGTCTCGTCATAGGGGACATGCGCGGTGGGCGATCGTCCAACCGATCAAGGACCGGAATATCCGCATACGTCTAGCGCAGGGACTAGATGGACCGGAGGCCGTCGTCACCATGGCGCAAGAGGCGGCGGATGACGACGGTGTGCTTACGGCCGCAAGCAACAGGTAAAGGGGCCAGAGGTTGGTCTGGGAGTGCGAAATACAGACCGCTCGCGGGCTCACCGCCAGCGTCGAAGCGATCGCAGCCGATCTGCCCCGCAACCGACCCTACTGATCCGCTCCGGCGGCAGGCGTAGGAAGTCGGCACCTATCCAGTGCTCAAACCCGCCGCGCGTTCCCGGAAACCGTGAACGCTCAACAAGATATTGACTTTAAAGAAGAAGTGGCGCGCCCGGAACGATTCGAACGTCCGACCCTCAGATTCGTAGTCTGATGCTCTATCCAGCTGAGCTACGGGCGCGCAGTGCCTTTCGGCGAAGGCGCGGAACCTAGTCGGGGTGATCGCGATTGGCAACCCGCCCCGT
>JAUYSA010000037.1 GCA_030696545.1 Hyphomonadaceae bacterium | reverse complement strand
AAGACGCTGGGCCAGTTGTTCTTCGCTCACCTGCTGCGTGTTCCAGTAGATCGATCCGTCGACAGACACCGCAAGGTTGACGTTTTCCTTGCGGGTCTGGACGACGAGGTTCCGTTCCTCGGGCAGTGTCACATCAACCGTACCGACGGCGACAGGCACCGTGATGAGGAAGATGATCAGCAGCACGAGCATGATATCGACGAGCGGCGTCGTGTTGATCGACGAGTTTACGGGGCTGTCTTCTTCCTCGACCAGCTGGATGCCGGCCGGGTTTCCGACGCCGCTTTCTTGACTGTCAGCCATGACTGGCCCTCCTCAAGTAAGCGGTTAGGCCTTGGCCGAAGAAGCCATCAGCTTGTCGATGTCGTACGCGAAGTGACGAGCAGCGTCCGAGATCAGTTTGTTGCGACGGCCCAGCAGGTTGTAGAAGATAACTGCAGGAACGGCGACAGCCAGACCGATGGCGGTCATGATGAGCGCCTCGCCGACCGGACCGGCCACAACCTCGATCGAGGCGTCGCCCGAAGCGGTGATGCGGATGAGCGCGTTCACGATACCCCAGACCGTGCCGAACAGACCGACGAACGGGCAGATGGCGCCGACGGTCGCGAGGAAGGCCATGCCGCCCTGGAGACGCGTGTTGATGCGCTCGAGTTCGATGCCGACCTGGTGAGACATGCGGTCAGAACGTGAGATGCGGGCACCGAGACCAGCCTGGGCCGAGTTGGCCTGGGCAATCGCGCCTTCAGCGACAGCGCGGAACGCGTTGTTGCGGCCGAGAAGGTCGAGACCTTCATCAAGCGTGTTGGCGTCCCAGAAGGCCGGGATCTTCTTCATCTGGCCCGACAGGATGACCTGATCGACCGTCTTGGTGGCGGCGATGTAGATCGAGCCCGCGAACATGATGATCATGATGATCAGCGTGCCCTTGGCGACGATGTCGCCCTCTTCCCACACAGCGGTGAGCGAGAAGGCGTTGGCGACGGAGTGACCGCCTTCTTCGCCTTCAGCAGCGGCGGCAGCTTCAGCCGGAGCAGCAGGAGCTTCGGCCACCGGAGCGGCAGGAGCTTCTTCCATCGGCAGGGCCGGCGGAGCGTCAGCAGGCGGTTGCGCCATGGCGACCGCAGGCACGAACATCATCGCAAGTGCGGCCAGTAGTGTTTTTACTGGAAAGGCCTGCCGCTTGCGCCCATCCCCGAGATACGCCGTTTTCATTACCGTCTTCTCCTCATTCGGGTTTCCCCGAGACTGTAGCCCGGCTGGTCGAAGCTATCCCTTCGCCTGCCGGACCTTACTGCTCCAAGTTTTGACCGAGTCCCTTAACCCCAGCCCGACCGGCCATCGGGCAGCGACGCGCGAGCGCGTGCGCTTATCTGTTTTTTGCTTCCTCGAGATCCCAGGTCAGCGTGAACTGGTAGGGAGGATTGCACATCGCGATCGGCTTGTTGTCCGTGCCAATAGCCGGATCGAGGCGCGTTCTCGCAAGACCCTTGAGCGTCGCGTCGTCGAGACGCTGCGAGCCGGAAGACTTGATGAGTTTCACGTCCGACATGCGGCCGTCTTTATCGACGCAGGCCGACACGACAACATCGCCCTCTTCGCCGGCGCGGAGCGCGGCCGAAGGATATTCGGGCTTTTCGAAACGGCGGCCGGGCTTCGGCCGGGATTTCAGCGTGACTGCTGCCGGCGGAGCGGGCGCAGGCCTTACGGCTGGCGGCGGCGCCGGATTGGCGACCGGCTCGGCCCTGATCGCGGATTCTTGCGGAGGCGGCGTTTCAAAAACGAAATCCGGCAGGATCACTTGCGGCGGCGGCGGCGGCAGATCGACGTCGATCGGCGGCGGTGGCGGCGGCTCGTCCTCAAGCTCGGGAATTTCCTCGATGATCACGACTTCCGATTCGATCGGGCCACTCATGACCATCGAACCGAAGCCGTTCATGATAGCGACGCCCGCGCCGATGTTGACCAGCACCACAGTGACAAGGCCGACCATACGCGTGGTGTTGTTATTCCGCTTTGTAGCGTAATACATGTCTCTCTCGCTCTCGACGCCCCAGATGTTCCTGCCCCTGGCATCTAGGCCTTAGGTGGCGGAACCAGAAATTTATGCCTTCCTTTTGCCGCAAGCGCCAGTCTGACAGCAGTGATTTTTGCAGAACGGCTTTGCGCGCGATGTCGCATTCCTGATGAAATGGCACCACGTTTCGGGGTCTTGAGAGCGGCTGCTTTTAAGCTGTTTTCCGCTGCGCCGGGGGAAGACGGCGACCCTCTATCGGAGGGCATATGCCCCTTACGTAATGTAGCTGTCAACGTGATCAGCGGTCATACACCTCACGATGAAGTGGAAACTGCTCAGTGCGTGATCACGATTCCGATTCACATCAGGAATTCGAGGCAGGCGGCGAGTCCGATTCCCCCGGACCGAGAACCGACTCAACCGCCGGCATGTCCTGTTTCGGATCTGACAGCAGGCCTTCCCACTTCGCGATCACGGCCGACGCGATCGAGTTGCCGATCACATTTGTCGCAGTTCGGCCCATGTCCATGAAGGCATCGACGGCGAGCACAAGCGCGATCCATTCGGGCTTCATGCCCATGGCAGGCAGCGTGGCCGAGATGACGACGAGAGATGCGCGCGGAACGCCGGCGATTCCCTTCGACGTCACCATCAGCAGGAGCAGCATGCCGATCTGCTGGCCGATATCGAGGTGAATGCCCATCGCCTGGGCGATGAACATGACCGCGAAGGTGCAATACATCATCGAGCCGTCGAGGTTGAACGAATAACCAAGCGGCAGGACGAAAGAGACAACCCGGTTGGCGATGCCGTGCCGCTCGAGCTGTTCAAGCAGGCGCGGATAGGCCGCTTCGGAGCTGGCGGTGGCGAAGGCGATAAGGCCGGGCGCGCGGACATCCCAGAGAAGCTTGAACACGCGCGGCCCGAGCACGACGAATCCAGCGGCGATCAGCACGGCCCAGAGGATAAAGAGCGCGATGAAGAAGCTGCCGACGAGGCGGCTGTAATCCGCGATGACGCCAAGCCCCTGCAGCGAGACGGTGTAGGCAATCGCGCCGAACACCGCGAAAGGCGCGGCGGCCATGACATAGCCCGTGACCTTCAGCATCAGGAAGGCGACCTGCTCCATCAGGTCCGTGACCTTGCTGGCCTTGGAACCGAGGGCCTGCAGGGCGACGCCGAAAAACAGCGAAATGACCACGATCTGAAGGATTTCGTTCTTCACCATCGCTTCGGCGATGGAGGTGGGGAAGACGTGGGTGATGAATTCCGCCAGCGAGAACGTGCCGGTGGAAACGGTTGAAATGTCCGCCACGGCATTATCCAGCGTGACCGGGAAGTTCACGCCCGGCTGCAGCGCGTTGACCATGACGAGGCCAAGGCCGAGGGAGCAGAGCGACGCCGTGACGAACCACGCCATGGTTCGTGCGCCAATCCGGCCAACGGCTGCCCCGCCGCCAAGGTGGGCGATGCCGACGGTAAGCGTGGTCAGCACCAGCGGGGCGACGATCATCTTGATGAGGCGCAGGAAGATGTCGGACAGGATCTTGAAGTAGCTGGCGATGTCGGTCTGCGATTTCGTCGCTGTTTTCTCGATTTCCAGCGCTGTCGCCTGCCCGTTCTTGTTCTTGTCGGCCTGGGCGAATGTAATGTCGGTTTCAGCGCGTGAGGCGTTGAACTCCTCCTCGCTGAGCTGCTGGTCGGCGTTTACGTCAAAAGACGCCACCCGCTGGGCCGCTGCATTCATCCGCGCGCCCGGATCGCCATAGACCAGCGCGCCAACGCCGACGCCGAGGATCATGGCGAGGATCAGGCCGATGAAGATCAGACGTTGCATGCGGCGGGCGCTCCGAAAGACAAGCTGCCTCAATAACATGCTGATCCGGCATGAACACCCTTGGCGGGCGATCAGGGGCGAGTCCAAGGTGCGGCGCCTAATAGGAGATCGCTGTGATGATCGGACCCGGAGCACCAAAGGGAACGTATTCGGGCCGGGGCGTTGGCCATGGCTTTGGCCACCTCGTTCCAGGCAAGCGCTATCGCGTTGTGAAGGCGTTCACCGACTTCGACCGGGAGGAACATCCGGTTGGAGAGGAGTGGACCTATGTGGGGACGGCGTTTCTTCCGTACGATGATGGGCGGTCTCTGTTCGTGTCGGCGGATGGCGAGCGCGAGTGGCACATCAGGATGCAGGACCGGGCCGAGGAACAGGGGCCGGTTCTGGATCGATTGCGGGAGTATGTGGTGGAGGCGGGGTGAGCGGACCGCCGGGCTTCTGATCAGCCCAGCATCTCTTGCGCTTTCGCACTGAGCTTTGAGCGGGCGCCCTCGGGCGAGCGGCTGGCGAAGACGGCGGCCAGGTTCTGCGCGTTTGCCATGGCCATCCCCTGCTCAGCGCCTAGAGCGAAGAGGGCTGTGGCCCAGCCGTCGGCTTCCATGGCGCTGGCGTGCATCACCGAGACGCCGGAGAGATTGCCGCGGATGGGCGCGCCGGTGCGGCCATCCAGAAGATGCGAGATCCCATCGCGGCGGCGGACGAAGTCGCCTGAGGTGGCGATAGCGAGGTTTACCAGCGCGACGTCGGTTTGTGGCGGCTCGCCCGGAGCGGGGGCGATGTCGGAGAGTTCGAGCTGGACCCACCAGGGCTGGGCGTCGGGCTTCACGCCCTCGCCCACGAACTCGCCGCCGATTTCCATCAGGAAGCTGGGGATGCCGAGAGCGCGGAGGCGCGCGGCGCAGAGATCGACCGCGTGGCCCTTGGCGATGGACGAGAGATCGAGCGCGAGGGCGCCGGGCTGCATGGCTCGGTGGGTGTTGGGGGCGAGCTGGATTTCGCGCCAGTGGCGTTTTCGCCGGAGCGCGGGCACTTCGACTGGGGGGCCGAAGCCGAGCGTATCCATCTGGACGCCGAGCGTGGGATCGTAGGCGCCGTCCGTGAGCTCCGCAATTTCGAGAGCGCGAGAGAGAACGGCGAAGAAATCCGGCTTGAGATTGTGCCAGCCGGTTTCGCGGTTGAAGCGGGAGAGGTCTGAGCCGGGCTCCCAATTGCTCATCTGCTGGATGACGAGCGCGAAGGTTTCCTCAAGCGCGGCGACGACGGCGGTGTTTGCAACGCTGTCGGGCGCGGCAAAGGACAGCGACCAGCCTGTGCCCATGGTGGCGCCGGACAGGCGGCGGACCGGAGCGTCTATGCGGGAGGCGCGGACGTGCGCAGGCTTCATTCCGGCAGGGATCAGGAGGCGTACGTCTGGCATGAGCGAAGGTGGCCCGGAACGGGGGATGGGGAAAGAGCGAGGAGCTCTTTCGTGAAATCCCCTCGGAACTCGCCCCCATCCCCCCTTCGGGGTACTTCCCCCGCCTTGGCGGGGGAAGATCGCGGCGGTGGTGTCGGGTCTAGATCAGCCCGGCAGGACTTCGAGGACGGCGACGAGCGTGGACATGCTTTTCACCGACTTGCCTTCCATCGATGCCGTGCCGCGCGATTCAGCTTCGAGCCAGTACATGCCGGCGTTCTCGGCTTTCATCTTGAACGTGCCATCGGCGCCGGTCTTCAGCATGACTTCGCCGGCCTGCTCGCGATAGCGGTCGCCACCCTGGATCAGCGTGATCTCTACATTGGCGGCGGGCTTGCCGTTGTCGGTGAGCTTGAAGGTGACTTCCTCGCCCGAATAGAGGTCGTTCGGGTGAGCGCCGGAAATTTCGAGGCCCTTGCCGGTCGATTTGATCGGGGTCGGAGCGCCGTTGGTGACAAAGGTTTCGACGCGGCGGCTGGAGAGGGTGAGTTCAACGCCGGGCTTCTTGTCGATGCCTTGCGAGACATACTCGGCCATCGAGCCGCGCCAGCGCTTGGTTTCCGTGCCTTCCTTCCAGGACGCGTTGAGGCCGCTATTGGCCTGCGCGATGCTGTAGGTGCCTTTCTGGTCGAGCTTGAGATCGAACGTGGTGCGGTACTGGCCGACCGAGGCGTTGGCGGGTTTGACGATGGAGCCGTCGGGCGCGGTGATGGTGATCGCGTCGACCTGCATAGGGCGGTGATCCGGGAAGAACAGGTTGTTCGACACCGCGGCGTCGAGCGTGACCCAAGCGTTGTCGCCGGAGACGACCGTGGCGGATGGCACGATCCAGGCACGGTGAGCGTGAGCCGCGCCGACCATCAGGGCGGCGGCGGTGGCGGCGATAACGAGGCGCTTGGCCAGGGTTTTCATGATGTCTCTCCCAGAAGTTCGTTGATCTATTTGGTCAGCTTGAGTGTGACGGCGCCGAGTTCTTCCTTGCCCTTGGCGCTGGCGGTGGCTTCGGAACCGGGCGCCCATTTGAACGGGACCTCGACCATTTCCTTGCCGCCGACTTCACGGGTGGCTTCGACGATGAGCTTGTAGTCGCCGGGGGCCAGGCTTGCGAGCGGACCCTTGTCGGACGGGAACGTGACCTTGTTGGCGCCGGGCGGCTTGGTGGGGCTGGAGACGCCGTCCATCGGCATGTTGAGCGTGCGGCCCGTGCGGCGCCACCACTGGCGGATGTCCTTCAGCCACTTCTCGCCTTCGCTATCCTTGAGGTCGGTGTCGTACCAGACCGACAGGTTGGCGGCGACCTTGCCCGAGGCATCCTCGATCCAGATGGCGACGTAGGGGCGGTGGTATTCGGCGACGCTGAGCTTGGGAATCTCGACAGTGAGTTCGATGCCGCCGGCGTGCGCTGCGCCCGCCGTAACCACTGGAACCGCGAGGCAGAGAAGGCTTTGCACGCGAAGTTTGGGCATACTCAATCTACCTCAGATGTGAACGAGAAAGACGGCGATGAGCGCCGGAACAAGAAGACCAGCGCCGACGATAAACCAGGTCGGCGCGCGGCGGGGAGCGTGCATCCACAGCAGCACCAGCCCCGTGATGC
>JAUYSA010000030.1 GCA_030696545.1 Hyphomonadaceae bacterium | reverse complement strand
ATGGGCCGGTGGCGTATGCTCGTTAGTTCAGCTTCAGATTTTTCAGCGCCGCGAACGGGTTGCTGGAGTCATCCGACTTCGCCGGGGCCGCCGACATGACAGGCTTGCCTTGCGGAGCCTTGCCTTGCTGCTTCGGTTCGGGCTTTGCGTGTGCGCCCTGAGTGCCGCTGACTTCGCGCTTCATGGAAAGAGCGATGCGCTTGCGGTCGGTGTCGACCTCCTTCACGCGGACGCTGACGACTTGGCCGGCTTTCACGACGTCACTCGGGTCCTTCACGAAAGTGTCGGACATTTCCGAGATGTGGACGAGGCCATCCTGGTGGACGCCGATATCGACGAAGCAGCCGAAGGCGGTGACGTTCGTCACGGTGCCTTCGAGCTTCATGCCGACTTTCAGGTCGGAGATTTTCTCGACGCCATCGGCGAATGTCGCGGTCTTGAATTCCGGGCGCGGGTCGCGGCCGGGCTTCACGAGTTCGGAGATGATGTCGGTGACGGTCGGCACGCCGAAGGTTTCGTCAGCAAAGTCCTTCGGGTTCAGCGTCGAGAGGAAAGCCTTGTCGCCGATGATGCTTTTCAGAGGACGCCCGGATTTTTCGGCGATGCGCTCGGCCACCGGGTAGGCTTCCGGGTGGACGGCGGATGCGTCGAGCGGATTCTTGCCGTCCATGATGCGCAAGAAGCCTGCCGCCTGTTCATAGGCTTTCGGCCCCATGCGCGGGACTTTCTTGAGGCCTGTGCGCGCCTTGAACGGGCCGTTCTCGTCGCGATAGGTGACGATATTGGCGGCGACTGCGCTGTTGAGGCCCGACACGCGGGCGAGCAGGGGGGCGGATGCGGTGTTTACGTCAACGCCGACAGCGTTGACGCAGGTTTCGACGACCGCATCGAGCGAGCGGGCGAGGGCGTTCTGGTCAACGTCGTGCTGGTACTGGCCGACGCCAATGGCTTTCGGCTCGATCTTCACGAGCTCGGCCAGCGGATCCTGCAGGCGGCGGGCGATCGAGACTGCGCCGCGGATCGACACGTCGAGATCCGGGAATTCCTTCGCAGCGAGTTCGGACGCCGAATAGACAGAAGCGCCCGCTTCCGAGACCATCACACGCGTTAGCTTCAGGTCCGGCATCTTGGAGGAGAGTTCAGCGACGAGCTTGTCCGTTTCGCGGCTGGCCGTGCCGTTGCCGACGGAGACGAGCTCGACGCCGTGCTTCTTGGCGAGGACGGCGAGGGTCGCGAGCGAGCCGTTCCAGTCTTTCCTTGGTTCGTGCGGATAGATCGTGGTCGTCTCGAGCAGCTTGCCGGTGGCGTCCACGACGGCGACTTTGCAGCCGGTGCGGATGCCGGGGTCGACGCCCATGACGACTTTCGGGCCGGCAGGCGCGGCGAGCAGCAAGTCATGCATGTTGCGCGAGAAGACGCGGATGGCTTCGTTATCCGAACGCTCTTTCACGCGATCGATGAGATCGTTGTGCGTCGAGCCGGAGAGGCGCGTCTTCCAGGCCTGGCGCGCCGTTTCGGCGAGCCACTGATCGGACGGGCGGCCTTTGTCGGAGATGTTGAACGCGGTCATGATCGAGGTGACAGCCGGGTGGCGCGCCTTCTCGTCGTGCGGCAGATCGAGGTCGATCTTGAGGATGCCTTCCTTCTCGCCGCGCAGCAGGGCGAGGGCGCGGTGTGACGGCATGTTGGCGATCGGTTCGTCGAATTCGAAGTAGTCCGAGAATTTGGCGCCTTCGGCTTCCTTGCCCTTCACGAGGCCGGAGGTCAGCTTGCCGCCGCTCCACACTTTCTCGCGAATGGCCCCGACGATGGCCGGCGTCTCCGCCATGCGCTCGATCAGGATGCTGCGCGCGCCTTCGAGGGCGGCTTCGGAGCTTTCCACGCCCTTGTCGGCGGCGAGATACTTCAGCGCTTCGGCAACAGGGTCGAGCGAGGGGTTTGCGAGCAGGCGATCGGCCAGCGGTTCAAGGCCCGCCTCTTTCGCGATCGACGCCTTGGTGCGGCGCTTTGGGCGATAGGGAGCATAGAGGTCTTCCAGTTCGACTTTCGTAGTGGCCGCGCGGATCTGTTTTTCGAGTTCCGGCGTCATCTTGCCTTGCTCGGTGATGGAGCGGAGCACCACTTCGCGGCGATCAGCGAGAATGATGAGGTATTCAAGGCGCTCGGCCAGCGTACGCAGCTGTGTGTCGTCGAGCCCGCCTGTGCGTTCCTTACGGTAGCGCGCGATGAAGGGGATCGAGGCGCCTTCGTCGATCAGCTGGATGGTGGCGGCCACCTGGCCTTCGCCGACCCCCAATTCCCTTGCGATGATGCGGGCGATTTCGGCGATGGTGCGTGGATCTTTGCCGGACATATCAGAACCTCATCTCGCAGTTTTTCGGGTCAGTGCTTTTTGGGTCAGTGCGGGCGGCAAGCTATGGGCAGCCGCTGCGCGTGTCACGGTGTGGCGCGGCAATGGTTAGCGAGTGGTTATGGAGCGCGCTTTCTCACAGGTTTGGCCGGCGTTTGTGACTACGCCCTCGTCCTTCGACGGTCGGCTCATGTTAGCGTCCCGAAAAATCGCGAGGGAATTCACATGTCCGCAGAAAACGTGGCCGTCGTCAAAGGTATCTACGAGGCGTTTGGCACGGGCAACGTGCCCGCGGTACTCGGAGCGATGAGCCCGGATATCGTCTGGAACGAGGCCGAGAACTTTCCCTACGCCGATCGCAACCCCTATGTCGGTCCGCAGGCCGTGCTCGAAGGCGTGTTCGGTCGCGTGCTGGCGGATTGGGAAGGCTTCCAGGTTGTGCCCGAAGAAATCCTCGATGCGGGCGACACGGTCGTGATGCTCGGGCGCTACAGCGGCACGCACAAGGTGACGGGCAAACCCCACAATCCGCAGATCGTCCATGTCTGGCGCATCGTGAACGGCAAGGCGGCGCGATTCCAGCAATACGCCGACACGCTTCACGTCGCGCGCGCAGCCGGAACCGTCGCCTAGAACTGCTGCTTCTTGGTCGTGATGGTCGTGTCGCCCATCTGGATGCGAACCGCGCTGTCCGGCCGCATGTCTGCGATCGTGCGAGCCTCGGGCGGCAGTTCGGTCCACACGCCCTGAACAAGCCAGTCTGGTTTTTCGGCTGGCGCATTGGCTGGGGGCTTGAGCGTGAAGTCCAGTACGGCGCCGTCGGCGGCGCGGCCGAGGATTTCGATCACGTAATAGCCCTGCTGGGGTTCGCGCAGCGCCGTTGTGCGGTCGCCATAGGTGAAGCTGGTCGGGTGCGCAGCGGCCGGAATGCGCAGGCGTGCTATGCGCGTGGCCGGTGCGGATAGCTGCAGGCGGATTGCGCGACTTCCATCGGCGTTGGCCGTGTCTCCGATCAGTGTCGCCATCGCCAAGGGCCTTGGCGCGAACTGAAGCGTCTTTGCGGCGAGGTTCGGCGGGCTGCCGATGGGCGAGGGGATTTCGCCCACGGCGAGCTGGTCGCGGATCGCTTTCGGCAATGCGCCCGGACGCGCGCCCGCGAACAGCGCCGCTCGGCTGTTGTCCATGTCGTATTGTGCGCTGAAGTTCAGCGCCAGCGGACGGTCCGCGCTGTAGGCAGGCACGATCGTGGTCGCCGCAAGACCCGCAACGAGCGCCACGCCCAGCACGCCAAGCACAACTGTTTTGCCGCCGCGCAGGCCGCCGACCAGGGCGAGCATGGGCGCCAATACCATCGCTTCGACCACGCCGAACAAAGCCGCCATTCCCATGCCCATCATCACATCGAGCAAGTGGAGCACCGGGAAGAAGATCAGGGCGAGGGCCGCGCTGGCGATGCCGTAAGCGATCAGCTGATAGCGGGGAAACAGCCACGCTGCGCCCCCCGCCAGCACGAACACGATGCCGGGGATCAGGAACAGGATCGAGAAGCCGGGCACGGCAATCGAGAGGCCGAGGCCGATGATGAGAAACCAGAACCAGCCCGATGCGAACAGCATCTCGCGCTTTGAGTTCGGCGCGAGGAAGGAGAGTCCAAGCGCGCCGACAAGCGTGGTCCCCGCGAAGATCGTCATGTTGAGCGCCTGCGGATAGGCGGTCCAGTAGGTCGGCTCAGGCCGGATCAATCCAATGGCCTGCTGTGCGAGGTACGCAAGCAACCCCGCCACAATGTAGAGCGCAGGCGGCAGCGCGAGAGCGCGCCAGTCGAGCTTCTGCCAGCCACCAGCGCGGGTGGGGCGCACGAGCAACATCGCGGCGACGCCGAAACACAGGCCGAGCAGGACGAGCGAGAACACTTGCGGCAGCGACACGAACAAGCGCGCGCCGATGTCGGTATAAGCGATCTCGCCGCCATTCTTGTCGCCGCTCCAGTCGCCCGCGAGGAAGGCGCGCGTGGCGCCGAGCGCCTGGTCGCCCATGTGTTGCACGCTGTCGCGGTTGAGGTGGGCGAGATCATCGTGATTTGTGTGATAGAAATCGAGGCCGTCGGCGATGGCGATGTTGATGCCGGTGGACTTGTCGTTGAGGTGGACGGTGAGGTCGGTCGAGTTGGGCAGAAGCTCGTAAACCGCTGTCATCATCGAGTTGGCGACGGGACGCGCGCCGCTCTTCGACCAGTCGCCGACGATGCCGGCATTCGGGTGGCCGGTTTCGAACATCATCGCCGGGCCGCGCACGCCGCGCGCTTCAAGGTTGATGATGCGGCCGACTTCGACGCCGTATTTCGCTTTTGAGTCCACGAAGGCCTGAGCGCCGAGCAGAGCGGCTTCCTCGCCATCGGTCAGCAGGAAGAGGACGGGCCGCGTGGGCGGGTTCTGCTTCAGGTGCAGCGCCACTTCCAGCCACACCGCGACGCCAATGCCATCGTCGCCAAAGCCTGGGCTTGCTTCGACACTGTCATAGTGCGCCGTGAGCACGAGGGCGGGGCCGTCACCCGAGCCTGCAGTGAAGAAAACATTCTGCACGAAGGCGCAGCGTACAGACGATCCCGAGATCGAACCACGGCAGGCGTTCTGTGCGATAACCTGCGGCTGGTATCCGAGCGAAGCGATCTCGCGCAGCAGCCGCGATCGCGTTTGGTCCAGCGCATCAGAATCGACAGCGTGCGGCGTGCCATCCAGAACGCGGGCAAGCCGGTCGAGCGCACGCGTGGTGTCGAACTGGTCGGGTGCGTTTGTCGTGCGTGCTGGGTCGAGCGCAAGCGGAGCGTCGCGGAAGAAAAACAGCGCGAACAGCACGGCAAACACCGCAAGCGCCCATGGCGCGGTCGTGCGCGCCGGTCCGGACGTGTTGTTGTCGATGGTCATGCCCGGTCTCCGCCGCTTGAGGCGGAACGATAGAAGAGGTCACGCCTCAGCGCCAGCGCAGCATCTGGCCTGTCTCTTCGCCCATCGGGGGAGCAAGGCGGCGCACAGCCATGCACGCCACAAAGCAGCACAGCAGGCTCGCCGCGCCCACCTCTGGCGATCCCGAAAGCTCGGCGGCGAGAATGGCCCCCGTAAAAGGTGCATCGAGCAACACGGCCAGCGCGATCGCCATGCCAAGCAAACCGAAATAGACCTGCGGCGCGGGAATGCCGAGCAGCAGGCCTGCCGCCACGCCAAGGCTCGCGCCGATCATCGCGCCGACATAAAGCGACGGCGCGATCGGCCCTCCACCCCACCTGAAGCCGAACGTCACCGCCGCCGCCGCGATCTTCGCCAGCGCCAGCACAGGCATCAGCACCGCAGTGTAGTTCCCGCCCAGCCCCGCTGCCAGCGGCTCATAGCCGATCCCCAACACCTGCGGGAAAGCCAGCGCGATCACGCCAAGTATCACCCCGCCAAATACCGGCAGCAGCCACAACGGTACACGCACCTGCGCCGCGAACGCCGCGACCATCACTGGCGTCCGCGCCCAGATGATCGTCGCCGCATACGCAAACATCGCCAGCACCGGCAACGCCGCCAGCGCCGCCAGATGCACCTGCGGCAGGATCACGCCGACATCCGGAATGTCGATCACAGACCGCCCGTCCATCAGCCAGCGCGCAAACAGCCACGCGCTCACCGACGCCACCACCACAGGCCCCATCTGCGACAGCCGCAGCCGCCGCAACACCAGCTCGCGCGCCAGGAACACGCCCGCGATCGGCGCATGAAGCGCTGCCGAGATCGCTGCCGCCAGCCCCATGCCCAGCAGCATCCGCCGCGCCGCGAGATTGAGCCCCATCAGCCGCCCCGGCAGCATGGCCAAGCTCGCGCCAAGGTGCGCGGCCGGTTCTTCGCGTCCCGAACTCCCCCCCCAGCCGAGAGACACGATCGCCACCAGCGCCGAAAGGAACGCATCCCGCAACGAAAGTGTCGTGGATCGTATCGTCCCGCGCAGTCGCCGGTTCTGCACAATGTCCTGCAGCCCAAATGCTCGCGGCGCCGGGCCCCATCCCCATGATATGCCAAGCCGCAGGAGCAGGCAGATCAGTGCGCCACCCACGATGGGCCCGATCATGCGGCTCCACCATGGCAGTTCGACCAGTCGCGACGACATCCGCCCGGAAGCGGCGCCAAACGCCAGGAACTGCGCGTACATCACCAGTGCCTGGATTATCACGACCGCCAGCGCCGCGAGCACGCCGACAAGAATCGCCAGCCCCCACATGTAGAGGCCGCCGCGCTTGGGGCGGTCGATGACTTCACCGGATGGGCGGTATATCGCGCGCGACATTGGGGGGAGTTCTGCGGTCCACACGCGCCGGGTCAAGGCGCTATTACGCGCGTGGAGAAAAATTCAGTGTCCTGACGGACCGGAAACGTGGAATTCCACGATCATCGACGGAATTCAGGTGGGCGTCTCATGCTGTGGACAGCCGCTGCGGCTTGCGACAGCTTCGCGCCAGTCTCGGAGAGAAGAATGCGCACGGCCATCGCCAGTCTGTCGTTTCTGGCTTTGGCCGCATGTGGCGGTCCCGAGCAGGCCGAAGGACCATCTGCGCCCGAAGAAGTCGCGGAAACACCTGCTGCCGATGCAGGCGCGGTAAAAATTCCAGCTACCATCGCCGACACGCTCACCATCATCTGCGGCAAGCCCTTCTCGCAGGACGCCACGGCGGGCACGCTGGCCGAGATATTCGGCGCCGAGAATGTCGTACCCGAAACGATCGACGGCGCTGAAGGTGAGAAGGTCAACGTCACGGCCATCTACCCGCAAGATCGCTCCCGCCGTATCCAGGTGACATTCGCGAACGAGGAAGAGCGCACGGTTCTCACCAGTGTCTCCATTCGCGGCGAGGTTTCGGAATGGACCGGCCCCGGCGGCATCAATCTCGGCGACGGGGTTGAAACGGTCGAGCGCTTGAACGGCAAGCCTTTCACGCTGTCCGGCTTCGGCTGGGACCATGGCGGCTTCGTCACCGACTGGCATGGCGGCAAGTTGAGCCAGATCGCCCCAGGCTGCCGCACGACGGTTCGCTTCAACATCCCGCCGGATGTTCAGACGGAGGATGCCGTCCTCGGCGAAAGCCCGCACTCTTCAATCGAGCCCGCGATCCGCAAGGCATCCGCCTATGTCGAGGAGATCATGATCAGCTGGATGCAGGAACACGAGTACTAGGCGGTTTGTGCATCTCGACCTCAATGGCCGGTGAGCACGCCCTCGTCCTTCGAGACGATCGCCCCGAGACAGCGCCATCGTTGACCGGACACGCCTGCGATCCCTCAGGATGAGGGCTACTCAATCAGCCGCTATTAGCCCTCATCCTGAGGGATCGCGAAGCGATCGTCTCGAAGGACGAGGGCGTGCTAACCGGCATCAGCCCCGCTTCCTCTCTCATCAATCCCGCTCTATTCTCGCGCCACGACGCATCAGACGTCCGAGGTCAGACATGACGGGTTGGAACCGCAGGCAGTTCACGGCAGGCATCGGCGGTAGCCTCGCGCTTGCCGGTTGCGCAACGGCAGGCGTCGCCACTGGCCCCACGCCGAAGCTCTACTATCTCGGACAAGCTAAGGTGTTCGCGTTTGACCCCGCCGCGTCCGCCGCCATTACACTCGTCGATGACTCCCCCGCCGACGGCTCGCGCCCGACTGGCGTCAATGACGGCATCGCGGTCAACGCCGCCACCGGACATATCTTCTGGACGAACATGGGCCGCGCCGCCGAACGCGATGGCTACATTATGCGCTGCGAGAAGGATGGCTCGAACGTCGCAACTATCGTCGCGCCCGGCGGAACGTTCACGCCCAAGCAGCTGAAGATCGATGAGGCCGCCAGCAAGCTCTACTGGTCGGATCGCGAAGGAATGGCGATCCAGCGCTGCAATCTCGATGGCTCGAAGCTGGAAACGCTGGTGATCACGGGCAATCCCGTCAGCGACAAGGGCGACCAGTCGCGCTGGTGTGTCGGCATGGCGCTCGATCCCGCGCGCGGCCACATCTACTGGACGCAAAAGGGCGGCGACAATGCGGGGCAGGGGCTGATCCGCCGTATCAACATGCAGGCGCCCGCCGGCGCCACGCCCACTAACCGGCGCGACATGATCACGCTGTTCTCGCGTATGTCCGAGCCGATTGATCTCGACCTCGATCTGGCGACGCGCACGATGTACTGGACGGATCGCGGCGACAACACGCTGTCCTCCGCGCCGATGGACCCCGCGCCCGGCTATGATCCTGCAACGCGCCTCGACAGGAAGATTTTGCTCCGCAATCTGCGCGAAGCGATCGGCGTCGCGCTTGATCTTCCGCGCAATCGCCTCGCCTGGACAAACCTGGAAGGCGATATCGGCCTGTCCAATATCGACGGCTCGGACCAGCGCGTTCTGCTAAAGGGTCAGGGAATGCTGACGGGAATCTGCTGGGCCTAGACAGACCTTCGCGCGTTCAGCTGCAGTACATCATGCAGATTATACGTGTCGCCATGATGGCATTTGAGACAGGTCATTCGAAAATTGATCGCCGCGCGGCCAGACGCGTCCACCGGCATAGCGCTTATTTTCAGAAGCTTCCCGCAAGCCCTGCACACAATTGCGCGAACAGGTTCCAGAAAAGTTGAATTCATACTGCACTCCTCCTTCGTCAGGCGCGCGCCATCTTTGTTCGGGCGCCGTCGCGATGACGGAGCTATGATGATGGAAGTCAGGCGCGGGTTTAAGGCCCGCACACACCGCCCATCCCCATTTTGGGTAGAGTTCGACGGAGACAGTCATGGATCCCGATGAAGAAAAACTTCCGCAGCGCATGAGGTCGCACGCCTTCGCAGCGAATGAGCTGGTGCTTGATGTGCTCTACGCCGCACGAGGCATTGCCGATGTCGATCTCGATAGTCTGCTGATCTATCTTTGCGTCAGCGAAGCGACGATGCGTCCCATGTTGCTTGATCCCTCGACGCCGCCGGAAGTCCTGGAGCTGGTCAGGCCGCCGGAAGAATTTCGCGGCTCCATATCACGCCTGCTGGTGTCAGACCGGCTGGCGATGCCGCGTGAAACTGTGCGCAGGAAAATTCAGCAAATGGTGGCTGCCGGCTTTCTTCTGGAAGACGAGGAAGGGCGCGTGAGGGCGACGCGGCGGTTTGGCGAGGGGGCGATTCAGAAATCCGTGCAGGATGTATATGCCGCCGTTCAGCGCTACGACGCGCGCCTGCGCCAGCTTGGCTGCGCAGGCGTCACAGACACGAAGGCGGACGAAACTGCGCCATTCCCTTGATCCCTGCGTAAACACGCGCGGGCTTGTCTTGGCCGCCCCGCTGGTGACAGTGGGCGGGCAGGAAAAATCCGGGGTTCGATCATGCGGTTCAGAACAGTTGCAGCCTCTCTGGCGTTTATAACGGCGATCACGCCCACTGCGTCATCACAGCAGCCGGACGCAGGACGCGCGGCGTTCCGCGCCATCTACGAGGAGATGGTCGAGATCGATTCCTCGCCCACCACAGGCTCATGCACCAAGGTGGTGCAGGTGGCGCAGGCGCGGCTCAAGGCTGCGGGTTATGCAGACGCCGACCTTCAGCTCATCGTGCCGCCCGGCAAGCCGGATGATGGCAACCTCGTCGCAACGCTACGAGCGCCGGGCGCGAAGAAAAAGGGCGTGCTGCTGATGGGGCATATCGACGTCGTCGACGCCAAACGCGCGGACTGGGAGCGCGATCCCTTCACGCTGTTCGAGGAGAACGGCTACGTCTACGGCCGTGGCACGGCCGACATGAAGGGGCAGGCCGCTGTCTGGCTCGATATGATGATCCGGCTCAAGCAGGAAAGAACCTTCAAGCCCAGCCGCGACATCGTCATGGCGCTCACTTGCGGCGAGGAAACGTCGAATCGCGTCAACGGCATCGACTACATTCTCACAAACCATCGTAACCT
>JAUYSA010000458.1 GCA_030696545.1 Hyphomonadaceae bacterium | reverse complement strand
TCGAACACGAGCGCTTTCTCCTGCTCGAACAGGTCCTGATCGACATACGCCCGTCGCGGCACCCGAAAGGCGCCTTCGCGCACATCAAGCAGCGGTTTCATGATCAGAACCTCCCGGAAGTCCGCCAGCGTGCTGGGCGACATTGTTTTGGTCTTTGGCGTGACGTGTAGACTTTAACCTTTACAAAGAAAACATCGAACGAGGCGAACTACAAGGCGATCCCGCGATCCCTTCGCATCAGCCCTGTGAGGCCCGGCCGTCGTTTTTTGTGTCCAACGCAGACGCGTGAGCTGGACGGAAATCTCCATCCGTAGGCCTCTCGCGCCCAAATCGTATGCTCCTCGGCCACCCGATTTCCAGCCGAAAGCCGCCCCTTGTCTGGAAGGTTCAATAGCTCGTCGATCATCGCGACCCGATGTATACACCAAGTCATTTCGTAGGCTGGGTCAAAAAAAATCACCGGCAAACCATGTTTGCCGGTGAAGTCACTTGGAGTCGGGGAGACAACTCCAAAAATTAGAACTTTTTAGTCAAAGCCACCTTCACCGTCCGGCCAAGCGGACTGGCCGTGGCAGGATCGTAGTTGGCTTCGACCCGTGCGAACGGCGGATCGGTGTCGAATATATTAGCGACATTCAACACCGCCGTGGTGTCCCAAGGCAGGAAGACACGATAGGTCACGTCAGTCGTGACGAAAGCGTCGATCTTCTTGCCTTCTTGCGGTCGAGGCAGGACCGTCGCCTGCGCGACAGTCGGAACATTGCCGAACACGAGGTTACCCGTGTAAGGCGCAGTTCTCTGATCGACGTAACCGTCAATATAGTTCGTCTGGATTCGCAGATTATGCGGTCCGCTTTCCCATTCGACGAAAGCATTCCCCTTCCATTGCGGCATGGAGAAGTAGCCAGTTGCGTAGTTGAACTTGCCGATCGCCTCGAACGCGGGGGCGATGACGACACCGCGAACTTTCTGCTCGGCAACGGAATACTTGCGCGTGTAGCTGGTTTGAGCCCCGAGCGTCAGGTTTCCGCCGAAGACGTCATCAAACGAGAACTCGCCTGTGGCGTCCACGCCGTCGGTCTTGATCCCGCCAGCGTTGACGTACGTCAGGTTCAAGCCCGAGACATTGGCCGAGCTGCAGACGTTGGGCGAGAACGTGAACCTGGCCTGGATGTCGGCGAAGGCCGGATTGCCGCAATTGGCGCTCGAGCCCCCCGGGAACATGAGATTGAAGATGGTCCCCGCTGGCTCTCCAACGAACGGGTCCTGGAAGTCGAAATTCCAGTAGTCGAGGGTGCCCTTGAACGGACCGGCTTCGACGATGGCTCCCAAGCCGTAAGTGGTGGCCTTTTCCGGCGACAGACTCGCGTTGCCGGTGGTGGAAACTGCACGGAACGCATTGCCGAGCGAGAGCAGCTGCACCACGGGCGACGGGTCCAGCAATGGAAGCGGCGGCGCACGGAAGGTCGTACCGACCGAGCCCCGGAACGCTAGCCAGTCCAGCGCCTGCCACCGGACATCGAGCTTCGGATTGAATGTGTCGCCGCCGGCGTTCTCGCCGTAATTCTCATAGCGCGCCGCGATGTGCGCGCTGAAGTTGTCCGTGAACGGCAGGCTCACCTCACCGAAGGTCGCGAACACGTTCTGGACGATGTTGGCCGGGAACAACGCAGCGAGCAGCGAGAACGGACCCAGCGGACTGAGGCAGTTCTTAGTACCTGTTATGGGAGTGTCGATACAGGGTGTCACGGACGCATCGGCGAGCGGCGAATAGCTGGTCCGATAGAAATTACGCCTGAACTGGCCGCCGAAAGCCCACCCAACTTTTCCGCCGGAGAACTCGATCGGCAGCTCGCCATTCAACACGCCGTCCAGCACGAAGAGGCGCGATGTGCCCTGCGCGACGTGGTTTTGGAAGACCCACCGCACCAGGTCGATGTTGTTGGCCACAGCGGGGTTGAACAACGGGTTCGCGGCGCCTGGATTCTGCGTCACGATGTTGCTATTCGCCGGAAACGAGTTCGAGAACGGATTGAAATAGTAACAGCCGAGCGCGTTGTTGCCCGCGTTCGATGTGAAGTTCGCGGTCTCGCTTGCGTTACAGCCGTTGACGTCGCCGCCCAGGCTCCCAAAGCCGCGAAGCGCCAGCTCCATTCGGGAGATCAGATAGTCGGTGCCAGTCTGCTGGAGCACATTGGTGTGATAGGTGGCCGAAACATCCCAGCCGATGTCATCGAAAATCTTGCCCGAGAACCCACCGGAGACCCGATAGGACTTCAGGTCGGTGATCTGGTCGGTGCCGCCTTGCTTCGACAGCGGATGACCACCGAGGCCGAACGGTCGGAAGTTCAACCCGGAAGCGTACGCCACGCCAGTCGTACCGGCGGGGAAGGCGGAGGGGAACTGCTGGATGAGCAGCGCTAAGCCCGGGTTAGTGGCAGGCACGTAGTACTGGCCGGGGAACGGCGACGTGACGCCGCTCGGTGCTCCAAGCGCGCTCGGAAACGGCGAAGTGATGCCCGAGGTGTAGGTCTCGGAGTACAGCGCCTCGGCGTGGAATTTGACCGTGTCTGACAGGTCAAAATTCGTCTCGCCGTAGATCTGGAAGCGATCGGTCGGGTCGACAATGTTGAAGAACGCCCCTGCGATGCGCGCCAGGCAAACCTGGCTGGCCCCGGAGAAGCCAGCGACCGCACCAACCGTGGTGCAGCCGGGGTCGCGGATCTGGGAAGTAACCGTGTTCGCGCCGACGATCGGCAGGAACGAGGTCGGATTATTGGTGAAGGAATACCCGGCGTCCGGGTTGTCGGTGTACGATACTTGGTTGAAGTCGCGCTTGTTCGCCTGCAGTCGGCCCCGTTGCTGCCAGCCGGCGGATAAGAGGATGTTGCCGCGATCTCCACTCCAACCCCAAAGCGCGCTCCCCGAGTAGTCCGGCGTTTCGGCGTCCGGCACATAGCGCACATCGCCGGAGATCTGGAGGCCGTTGAAGTTCTTGCGGGTGATGAAGTTGACCACGCCGCCGATGGCGTCCGAGCCATAGGTCGCCGCCGCGCCGTCCTTCAACACTTCGATTCGGCCGATAGCAGCTTGCGGGAGCAGGTTCGCGTCGACGTAACCGGTCAGCCGAGTAGGCAGCCCCACGAGGCGCTTGCCGTTCAAAAGCACGAGCGTGCGTTGGGGGCCCAGATTGCGGAGATTGACTGCAGCCGCGCCGGGCATGATGCCGACCGCCGAATTGTACTGGTTCTGGTCGCCGATGACCCCGCCGCCGCCCGGCAGGTTCTTGAGCAACTCAATCGTCGTCGGATTGCCTTGCCTTTGCAGCTCATCGGCGCCGATCACGTCCACCGGCAACGCCGCGTCTTCTGGCGTGCCCGCAATGAACGAGCCGGTGACCACGACCTCGCTGACTTCGCTTTCAGATTGCGCCCTGGCAGGCTCTGACCAACTTACCGCCGCCGCCGCCGCCACCATGGCCGCAAGCGACACCGTCGTCGAAAATGAACTTCGCATTTCACCCCTCTTTTATTTGCGGCGCAATAAATCCAGAGAATCGCTAGCCGTCAAGGTCGCCGTCTGGGCGCACCAGCGGCAGACGCCTCCTCCAGCGGACAGCAGGCCTGGACACACACGCCCGCTGAGCGCGGATCGTGTGCTCGTGCTGTGAGATTATGCGGGAAGTCGTTCTAGAGTGTTAAACGGAGCGTCAGCGGCGACCCTGGGACTGATTGGCGACCTTCGAGGCCGCAGCCGAAGCGGCGCCATTTTCTAGAGCGGCTGCCGCTGACTCATCGATAAGCACCTTTACGTACTGGGGCAGCCCGATTCGCAGTCGCTCGATCCCGCCGTCTAACGCATGCATAACCGTGCTTTCTACGGCCCCCATCAGCAGGTCAGAGTAAGTTCTCGCATCGATGTCAGTGCGCACCGCACCGAGAGCTTGGCCGACCTTGATATCCATCTCCAGGTCGCGTCGCCATCCGCCTCTGACGTCGTCCACGTGAGCTCTCAGGTCGGGTAAGCTGTAGCGGGACTCCAATGCGAGTAACTGGAAAGCCACTGCGCCTTCAGGATATTTCATCGTGTTCGCGAGGTGGGTGTCGAGTCGCGCGCGCACCGCATCGAGCCCTTGCAGGCCCGCCACCGCGCTCTCGATCTGCGAATTGCACCAACCAGACATAGAGTTGATCAGAGCCTCGAGCAGCCCAGATTTGCTCCCGAAACGCATCGTGGGAAGGCCACTGCTATAGCCTGCCGCCAATCCGATCTCCGACAACGTGGCTTGGCCCAAGCCCTTTTGCGCAATGAGCACAGTGGCCGCACGCAGCATCTTCCGATCCGACTCACGTCGACGGGTTGTCTGTTTACGAGGAGCTCCGTTGACCAGAGAAACGCTGTTCATTCTGTATGCATAGCGGTTCCACCCCGGCACGCAACATCGCAGCCTTTCCGTTGCGTCAACGAGTAGGCGCGCGACGCGCTCCGCGCTCTTCGTTCACAACCTAGCGGGCGATCCCCTTCCGTCCCAGCGCGGAAATCGACGGTAGTCCGACCGCATGCCTTGGGCCAGCTCGTCACCTGGATCTGCAACAGCGACGGAGCGCCGCTGATTCACCTGATCTCTGTCGACACTGCAGTCGCCGGGGATGGCATACTAAGATGACTCCACGACCGATTGACCCTACGTCAGCCCCATATGATGGAAGCGTCGCCACCCATCACGTCTGGCGGTTGGCGCCGAGCCCTTAAATGCGCTTATGTAGATGCGCGCGCGTTTGACAGACTGATCGCAAGGATAAGACGATGGACTTCGATATCGCCCCCGAAGATGACCCGCGGCGGTTGGAGATTCGCGGCTGGCTCAAACAGCACCCCAAGCCTACCGCGCGGGAATTGTTGGACTCAGGCTACGAGGTGCCGCATTGGCCGCCCCCCTATGGGCTCAGCGCCAATGCTGAGCTTCAGCTTATCGTCGACGAAGAGCTAGACCGCGCCGGTGTGCGGCGGTTCGGTCATCTGGTCGCCCAGAACAATTGCGCTCCGTCACTGCTTACGCACGGGACGGCAGAAGCCAAGGCGCGCTATCTCGAGAAGGGGCTGATGGGCGAAGAGCTCTGGTGTCAGCTTTTCAGCGAGCCCTCCGGCGGTTCCGACTTAGCGGCGCTCCGAACTACCGCCGTGCGCGACGGCGACCACTACATCATCAATGGGCAAAAGATTTGGACGTCCCTGGCCAACCACGCTCATCTCGGCTGTATCGTTGCACGCACCGATCCGCACGCCGCAAAGCACGCTGGCCTCTCCATGTTCATCGTGGAGTTGAAGAACAATCCGGGCGTCACGGTAAATCCGATCGAGGATATGACCGGCTACGAGAACGAATTTAATGAGGTGTTCTTTGACAACGTCCGAGTTCCAGCAACGAACCGGTTAGGCGAAGAAGGTGATGGCTGGCGATTGAGCATGCAGATGCTCGGGAGCGAGCGAGTGCACATGGGCAAGCCTGGCGCAGTATGGGGCTACGGTCCGACTGCACGAGACCTCATCGACGGCCTGAATTCGATTGGCAAGCTGCGCGATGTCGGCGTGGCTGAGGAGGCGGCGAAGCTCTACATTGAAGGTGAAATGATACGGCTTCTCAACTACCGCCGGCTGAGCGACCAAGTGAATGCGAAGCGGCCCGGGCCGGAGTCCGCCGTCGCTAAGATGTTGGCCGCGCCTCACGGCCAGAAGCTCCTCGATCTCGCCAAGCGCGTGCACGGCCAAGCCGGCCTGATCGCAGGCGAGGCGCAATTTGCAGAACCGACGGCCGAAAGCAAAGAAATGGGTGGCCGGGGCAGTTGGGACGTGGGCTTTTGGTTCAGCCCAGCCATTACGCTCGGCGTCGGCACGCAGGAAGTTTTGAAGAATGTAGTAGGCGAGCGGCTACTGGGACTTCCCCGCGAGCTCGACCCATCGGCCAAGGGCGACTGGTCGGAGAACCTGAAATCGCGTGACAAGGCCGCCTGATCCACGCGAGGCAGATGCTCGCCTTCGACGCAAAACCTCACAATCCAGGAGCCTCCTCATGCAGGTTCTAGCCCTCGATCATGCTGCGGTGCGCACTGACAAGCTGGAGGAGATGTGCTCGTTCTTTGTCCACACCTTGGGCCTCAGCGTCGGACCTCGACCACCGGTCGCGCTGGCTGGGTATTGGCTTTATGCCGGCGACCGAGCAGTGGTGCACCTGGTGGAGAGCAAGGCGGCGCCCCGTCCAACGTCAGAGGCGTCAATCGACCACTTCGCGCTCCGCGTAGCAGATTTAGACGCCGCCGCGGCCGAGTTGATCCGACAAGATACACCCTTTAACGAAGCGACAGACCCGTCCGGCGCGCTGACCCAGTTGTTCATACGGGCCCCGAACGGAATGCGCGTGGAGCTGACCGGGCCCAATCCCAGACTCTGAGCGCGTGGCGCGTTAGCGGCGACAACGGTGGCGCCTTAGGCATGCGCCTCGCCTGCGGGCAGGCTTGCAGAAGAATACAGGCTGGATCTTGCAAAATTTAGTGCGTCTCCATCAAATATCTTACAGCGTCCTTGTAGAGCGAGGCTAGGAGGCCGGGATCGCGCAGGGGAGGATGTAGGGCGCTACGAGAAAGCGACGAAATCCAGGCCGCGCGTCCTCTGCCGATCAGGGCATATCGTCGGGACCCGCGAACGCTGCGCGGGGCAACGAGAAGCGAGGCCGTCATGTACACCGTCTTCAGCACCTTCGCCGCTGTCGCCGCTGGATCTCATATTCGGCCGTTCATATGCGTTCCGCCGCGGGACGACCGGTCTTGGCTCCCCGAAGGGGCCGAATTCACATTCGGCGAAGTGCTTAGTCGCGTGCTCAAGCTGCAGTCCGACTACGCCGCCGCCGGCTATGGGCAGGGACACCGTGCGGCTCTGTTGCTGGAAAACCGCCCTGACTTCTTGTTTCACTTCCTGGCGCTGAATAGCCTTGGCGCCAGTATCGTGCCGATCAGCCCTGATCTTGTCCCCGCTGAAATCGCCTACATTCTCGAACATAGCGAGGCTGATCTTGTCGTCGGCCTCAGCTCACGGCTCGATGCGTTGCGTCATGTAGCGCGCGGCGTCCCGAAAAGGCCTCCCGTCGCTGACGCCGAACTCTGGAAGGAGGCTCCGCCTGTCCAAGGCGGCGCCTTCTTGAAGGGGCCGCCGACGGACGAGAGCGAGGCGGCCATCCTCTATACCTCCGGCACAACAGGCCGACCAAAGGGGTGCGTTCTCACCAACCGTGCGATGCTGGCGACCGCGCGGTCTTACGTGGCGGCGGGTGGCGCAATTACATTCTACGCCGGCCAGGACAGGCTCATCAGCCCGTTGCCGCTGTTCCATGTTGGCGGGCTCTGTCTCACCACTCTCGGCATGATGGTCTCCGGCAACTGCATCATCCTGCTCGAGCGCTTCCGGCCCTCTCAATTCTGGCGCGACGCAGTGGCGGCGCGCGCCACGGTGATGCACTACCTCGGGGTGGTCCCGGCGATGCTTATGGCGCAGCCAGACACGCCTGAGGAACACGCGCACTCGATCAGATTTGGCTCGGGCGGCGGGGCGTCTCCCGCGCTGATCGCGCGCTTTAGGCATCGCTTTGGCATCGCCTTGACGGAGGGCTGGAGCATGACCGAGGTGGGTCGATGCACTTGGAACAACTACGAATCCCACCATACGGCGCAGCCGTGCATTGGACGGTCGAGCGACGGTCTAGAAGCGCGTGTCGTCGATGAGCACGACAAGGAGGTTCCGCACGGGACCATTGGCGAACTCTGCGTGCGCTGGGCTGGCCCGGAGGGGCCGCGTTGGGGCTTTTTCGCCGGGTACCTGAAGGACCCTCAAGCCACCGAAATCGGTTGGCGCGGCGGTTGGTGGCATACTGGAGACGCAGTTACGATGGAGGATGACGGCACGCTGATCTTCGTTGATCGGCGCAAGAACATCATCCGCCGTTCGGGAGAGAACATCGCGGCCGCCGAGGTTGAGCAGATGCTAGCATCCCATCCTGCCGTTGCGCAGGCCGCTGTCGTGGCCGTGGCCGATGACATACGCGAGGAGGAAGTCTTGGCTTGCGTTGTTCTGAAGGACGGCGTCCAGGGGGATTTGGCGACGGCACACTTGCTGTTCGACTATTGCGGAGAAAATCTGGCATATTTCAAAGTCCCCGGCTGGGTGCTTTTCATGTCCGAAATCCCCACTACGGGATCGCAAAAAGTTGCGAAGTCTCAGCTGTTTCCGGGCAATGCAGATCCCAGGACATACGCAGGGATTCACGATCTGCGGGTCTTGAAGCGGCGAGGAGGATCCTAAACCACCGGCTGAGCGTAGCCGCAGGCCGCCTGGCGCCAACGAAGGCGATGACCGCAGGACGGGTCTTTAGGCATCAGCGGCTTTAAGCGTAGTACGCAAGTTCCAAGCCGGGCGAGTCCCAGCGAACCTTGGCGAGCCTCCCTGTGCTCGACAAGGTCACCCAAGCGTCGCGCATATCCGCCCCACCAAAGCAGATGTTGGTGGTCATACCGTCGGGGAAAGGATGATGCGTGAGCCGCCCGCTTTGGGGATCCACGGATGTGATTCCGGCACTGTTGAAGACGGTTGCACAACAGACATGCCCGTTCGCGTCAACGGCGAGCGAATCGGGAAGCTGACGTGGGGCGAATTGGCCGACTGGCCGGCCTGACGCGAAACCGGCGACTGGCGACAGTAAACCAGGGCCATCGATGTCGAATTCGACAAGAAGCGATTCGAAAGACAGAGCGCAGTAGAGCTTTTTGCCGTCTGCCGACAGGCCCATTCCGTTGGCGCGAACACCATCGACGACACGGGTGACGAACGAGCCGTCGGCTTTGGCGTAGTAGATCCCGCCATTTTCCATGGAAGATCCAACGTGTCTGCCCATGTCGCTGAACCACATGCCGCCGTCACGGTCAAACACCAGGTCGTTCGGGCCGGCTAAGGGGCGACCATCGACTTCTTCATACAGCCGTTCAATGCGTCCGGAGTTCGGGTCGATTCGATCGACCCACCCCGGCCTACTGTCGGCGGACGCCCCTCCGTCCGTTACCAGGAGTCCGTCCTGTCGGGAAAACGACATTCCCCCGTTGTTGACGACGTACAAGCATCCGTCAGGTCCTACCGCAGCGCCGTTCGGACCGCCGCCGCATTCGGCGACCAGTTCCTTGTCGCCGTTCGGTCGTATCCTTGTCACCCGCCCGGCCGCAATCTCCACCACGACTACGGACCCGTCCTTCATCCAGACCGGTCCTTCTGGAAAGGCGAGACCTTCGGCAACGATTTCGATGTCCACTGCTCTCCACCCCCTACCTGAACGCCGGCATGCAACGCACGCCAATGTGGTCCCCACAGTCACCGAAAGGCGAAGTCAGCTAGAACTTTTTGGTAAGCGCAAGCTTGATGGTGCGACCAAGCGGACTGGCTACCGTCGGGTCGTAGTTGGACTCCACGCGCGCAAATGGAGGGTCGGTGTCGAAGACGTTGTTCACTGACACGACAGCCGTGCTGTCCCACGGCAAAAACACGCGATATGTCACGTCCGTACTGATGAAGGCGTCGATCTTTTTGCCTTCCTGCGGCCTCGGCACGACGGTCGCTTGAGCCAACGTCGCGACGTCGCCCACGAACAGGTTGCCCGCATAGGGCGCCGTGCGCTGGTCCACGTAGCCGTCGACGTAGTTGGTCTGGATGCGGATGTTGTGCGGCCCGCTCTCCCACTCGACGAAGAGGTTTCCCTTCCACTGGGGCATTGAATAGTACCCAGTGGCGTAATTGAAGAGACCGATTGCGTCGAACGCCGGCGAGACCGTGACGCCACGGACCTTTTGCTCCGCGAGCGCATATTTGATTGTGTAGCTGACCTGAGCGCCCAAGCGCAGGGCGCCGCCATAGACGTCGTCGAACCTCAACTCACCCGTCGCATCGACACCATCGGTCTTCACGCCGCCAGCGTTGACATAGCTGAGGCGCAATCCCGACACGGTCGCCGCCGAACAGACGTTGGGCTCGAACGTGAAGCGCGATTGGAGCTCCGCAAAGGCCGGATTGCCGCAATTGACGCTGGAGCCGCCCGGGAACATGAGGTTGAAGATGGTGCCTGCGGGCTCGGCGACGAAGGGATCCTGGAAGTCGAAGTTCCAATAGTCGATCGTGCCTTTGAACGGGCCGGCCTCAACAATCGCACCGACGCTGTAGGTAGTGGCTTTCTCAGGCGTCAGGTCGGCGTTACCCGATATGGCGACCGCGCGGAAAGCGTTGTTCAGCGACACCGTGTTGACCACCGGCGAGGGATCGAGCAGCGGCAGCGGCGGCGCGCGGAAGGTCGTGCCGATGGAGCCGCGCAGCGCCAGCCAATCGAGCGCCTGCCAGCGCAGGTCGAGCTTGGGATTGAAGGTCTCGCCGCCGCCGTTCTCACCGTAATTCTCATAGCGGGCCGCGATGTGGGCGCTAAAGCTGTCGGTGAACGGCAGCGCCACTTCGGCGAAGGCCGCATAGGCGTTCTGGACGATATTCGACGGAAAGAGCGATGCACGCAGCGAAAGCGCACCCACAGGACTCAGGCAGTTTTTGCTGCCTGTGATCGGCGTGTCGACGCACGGCGTCACCGCCGAGTTCGCAAAGTTGCCATAGGTGGTCTGATAGAAGTTGCGGCGAAACTGACCGCCCGCCGCCCACCCCACCTTGCCGCCCGAGAATTCAATCGGCAATTCGCCGTTCAGGACGCCATCCAGAACGAAGAGTCGGGAATAGCCAGTTTGCTCGTGATCCTGCCAGATCCACCGAACGAGATCGATGTTGTTGGCGACAGAAGGGTTGAACAAGGGATTCGCCACGCTTGGATTTTGGGGCGAGGTGGGGTGGTTGCTCGCGTAGGCGTTTGAAAACGGGTTGAAGTAGTAACAGCCAACCGCGTTGTTGCCGGCGTTGGTTGTGAAGTTGTTGGTGACGGTCGCCGTGCAGGTCGGATTGGCGCCCAGACTACCGAAGCCGCGCAGCGCGAGCTCCATTCGCGAGATCAGATAATCCTTACCTACCTCTTCGTATGCGATCGAGTGATAGGTGGCCGAAAGGTCGTAGCCGATAGAGTCAAAGACCTTACCTGTGAAGCCGCCCGAGACCCGGTAGCTTTTGACGTCGACCGAGATCTCCGCGCCGCCCTGCGGTGACAATGGGTGCCCACTGAGGCCGAATGGACGGAAGTTCAAGCTCGTGGGCCAGACAACGCCGGTGGTGCCGGCGGGGAAAGCCGTCGGGAACTGGCCGATCAGCAGCGCAAGTCCGGGATTGGTCGCTGGAGCGTAGTACTGGCCGGGGATTGGCGAGGTCGTCGCTGTCGGGCCGCCTAGCGCGGAAGGATACGACGGTGACGTAATGTACCGGGTGTAGCTCTCGGCATACAAAGCCTCCGCATGAAACTTGACCTCGTCCGAAAGGTCAAAATTCGTCTCGCCGTAGATCTGCCAGCGATCGCTGGGATCAGTCAGATTGACAAAGGCGCCGGCGATGCGCGCCAGGCAGACCTGATTGCCTGAAACGAAACCAGCCGTCGCGCCAACCGTCGTGCAGCCCGGATCGCGAATCTGCGCTGCGAAATTTGCCGGAGTGTTGGCCCCAACCACCGGCCGGAACGAAGTTGGATTGTTGGTGAACGAAAAGCCGGAGTCCGGGTTCTCCACATAGGACGTGAGGTTCCAGTCCTTCTCTGTGGCGCGAAGCCGGCCGCGCTGCTGCCACCCGGCGCTTAGGAGGACGTTGCCACGGTCGCCGTTCCAACCCCAGAGCAGGCTGGCCGTGTAGTCTGGCGTGTCAGCATCGGGCACATAGCGGACGTCGCCAGAGAGCTGGAGACCATCGAAGTTCTTGCGGGTGATGAAGTTCACCACGCCGGCGATGGCGTCGGAGCCGTAGGTCGCAGCCGCGCCGTCCTTCAACACTTCAATGCGGCCAATCGCTGCCTGCGGCAGGAGGTTGGCGTCAACGTATCCTGAGGCCCGCGTCGGGAACGACGCCAGGCGCCTTCCGTTCATCAGCACCAGCGTGCGCTGCGGGCCCAGGTTACGGAGGTTGACCGTCGCTGCGCCAGGGACAGCGCCGAGTCCGCCATTGTACTGGTTCTGATCGCCGATGACACCGCCCACGCCGGGCAGATTCTTTAGAAGCTCGATAGTGGTCGGGTACCCCTGGCGCTGCAGCTCGTCTGCGCCGATCACGTCCACAGGGAGGGCGGCGTCCTCTGGCGTACCCGCGATGAAGGAGCCAGTAACGATGACTTCACTCACCTCGCTATCGGCGGATCCTTGAGCCGCGGCCTGGCTGCTCCACGCAGCTGCCATCGAAAAGAGGGCCACCGCAGAAGCGTGCCCCAGCAACGTCGCCTTCATGTTCCCCCCCACCGTTATACGAGTGGATTGCCATTTATGCCTGCGAACGAATAACAGCACTCAAACGCAACGAAGGTATCTGTCGGCCGCTTACAGGCGTGCGGTACACCGAAACGCAAATTGCAACGTCGGCATAAAGCCCTTTATTTTTACTTGGTCATACAAAATTTTTCGGCTGACTCGGGTATGTGCAAAAAGGGGCGGCGCCCGCGCTGGCGGAAGATGTCTGAGATCTTCGTCGAAGTGCGGAGCCGCCGCGCGAAGCTCTGTTCAAAAATCGCAAAACTTATTCAAATTTAATGCCGGCGTAGTTGTCGCGGGTCGCAGCTTCGCAGTATTCACGAAACGCTGGGAATCCACCGCTATAGCGCATCACCCTGCGAGCGCTTCTGCCCTCCACGTTCGAATTCACGCCGGTCATCCACGAATCGACCGAATTGCTGAGAAGGCCTATTCCGGAGTCCGCGACGTGGCCGAACCATCGCTTCTCGGCTTCCTGCGTGACCTCCACACGTGTCGCCCCGCGGGCGACCGCAAAGCGCAGCAGTTCGCTCACCCAGTTGGCGTTGAATTCCGCGAAGCGCGTGAAATTGCCGACACCGCCATGGGGCCCCATCACCATCATCATGTTCGGGAACCCGGCTACCAGAAACCCGAGATACGTTTGTGGCCCAGAGGCCCAAGCATCCTTGAGGCTACGCCCGCCAACGCCTCGAATGTCAATCTGCTCGAACGCCCCCGTGATCGCGTTAAAGCCGGTGGCATATATGATCACGTCGAACTCATATTCGCCCGCACTCGTCCTGATGCCGGTCGGTGTTATCTCTTGAATTGGCGTCTCGTTCACGTCGACGAGTTCGACATTGGGCTGATTATAGACTTCGTAGTAGCGGGTCTCGAGCGGCAGCCTCCGCGTTCCAAAGCCATGGTTCTTCGGGATGAGGCGGTCCGCGACTTTTGGATCCTTCACGCGCTCCCGAATCTTACGGGCGACAAAGTCGCTGATCAGCGCATTGGCGTCTGAATCCACGAGAATGTCGCGGAAGTTGCCATACCAAATGCCGAACCCGGGTTCGGAGTAGAGCTTCTCAAAGAACGCCTCACGGACTTCAGGCGTCACTTCTAGAGCCGAACGAGGATCGGGGCCGTGCACGAAGCATCCCGGCGTTTCCTGGCAGCGCGCCATGATCTCCGGATAGCGCGCGCGGATCTGCTCCATTTCCTCGTCAGTGATCTTCGTATTGTGTAGGGGTGCGCACCAGTTCGGCGTGCGTTGAAACACCGTCAGTTGGCCGGCGACCTTGGCCGCCTCTTGAATGGTCTGAACACCGGTAGACCCCGTGCCGATCACCGCGACGCGCTTGCCCGCCAAGTTTACAGGCTCATGTGGCCACTGAGCCGTATGATAGGCTTCGCCAGCAAACGTTTCGACGCCCTTGATACGAGGCAGCGTCGACGCCGAGAGGATTCCGATAGCGGTGATTAGGAATGTGGCGTGATATTTTCGGCCATCGCTAAGTAGGATTTCCCATTTCCTAGTCTCTTCAATGTAGTGAGCGGCGATCACCTCGCTGCCAAATTGGATGTCTCGCCGCAAATCGAATTTGTCAGCGACGTAGTTTAAATATCGCTCAGTCTCCGGTTGAGTTGCGAAATGTTCTGTCCATTTCCACTCGTCGAGGAGTTCTTTCGAAAATGAGTAGATGTACGTCCAGCTCTCAGAGTCGAACCGGGCTCCAGGGTAGCGGTTCCAGTACCAGGTGCCGCCGACGCGCGATCCCTTTTCGAGCACCAACGCCTTCAGTCCGAGTTCGCGCAGCTTGTAGAGTTGGTACAGCCCCGAAACCCCGGCTCCGATCACGATCGCGTCGTAGTCGGCTGTGCTGCTCGAGTCGCCATCTGACTTGAGAAATTGAACCGCCGTCGTCATGCATCCACCCTGTTAGGCATTGTGTTATCGTGGCGGTTGAACCGCCAATCCAGCGCCAGTCACGCATTTAGTGTTTCATCAATAAAGCGAATTTATGGGCAGGGCCAGTCTGAGTGATGGTCCACTTCCTAGGTCATCGCGTCGCGCGAGATTACGGCCTAGATGACCGCCGCGACCCGCGTCAGCGCAGCGACGCGGAGACGCCCAGCGGTGGCTCACAAGGCGCGGCGCATCAGTGGAGAAGGAAGTCGGATACGACCCGGTTGAACTCGGCTGGGCGTTCGAATTCGATGAAATGGCCGACGCCGCCGCCCCAGATATGAACCCGGATATCGGGAATCATCGAAAGGGCGGATAGCGCTCCGTCCAGCGGGACCATGCGGTCTTGATGTCCCCACAGCAGCAACACCGGCACGGTCAGGCCTTCCATAACGGGCCTGATGTCTACGTTCCCGGCGTGCTGCTGGCGCGGCTGCGGCATCGCGCGCGCGTCCATCGCCGACTTGTAGCGCAGTTCAATCATGTCTTCGGTCAGCAGGTCGTTGTTGGGCACGAAGAGGCGCATGATGCGCACCATCTTTTCCCGACTTGGCTCCTCCTTAAACGCGTTGAGAGCTTCAATGCCGTCAGCTGGCGTCACGGTGAGAAGGTTGCGACCCGCCGCCGGCGACTTGAGAATCACCTTGAACACACGTTCCGGGAATTTGTTCGCGAGGTAGATGACCGCAGCCGCGCTCATCGAGGTGCCGTAGAAGTTCGCGCGTTCAATGCCGAGTTTGTCCATCACGGCGCAGATGGCGCGAACAAACAGCGCTTCCTGGGACTCTCCCGGCGACGCCTCTAGGTGGCTGGAACCGCCATAACCAGGCAGGTTGATGAGCAGCACCCTGAACGACTTAGATAGGACATCGATGTTCCACTTCGTATTGTCCCATGCATTCGCCCCCGCGCCGCCTCCGTGGAAACACAGCAATGGGGGCCCGTCGCCTGCTTCGTTGTAGAGGATGGTGGCGCCCTCGATCTCGCAACGGCGCGACGTAGATTCAAAGTCCAACATTGGTCTTCGCCTCGAACTCATTTGGATTAGGGGTGAGGATCTGCCGGCTATCGGCCTGCGAATTTTCCGGGCCGCCGCTCGGCCACGGAGCGGACGCCTTCCTGATGGTCTTCTGTGGCCCGAAGCATCGTCTGGAGTACAAGCTCGAGCGATGTTTGCTTACGGACGCTCTCGGCCAACGCCCCACGAAAGGTTTTGCGGGTTGCGGCGACGGCGAGAGGCGCATTTTCAGCGATCTCACGCGCAAGCGCAATAGCAGCCGCGCGCAATTGGTCAGCCGGGACCAGCTGCTCAACCAATCCCCACGCGAGCGCTTCCTCACCCTTGATGCGGCGACCGGTCAGACACATCAGCTCGGCCCGCTGCTCACCGATCGCCCGCGGGAGGGTCTTGGTGATGCCAAAACCAGGGTGGTAGCCGAGCTTGACGAAATTCGCGGAAAAGCGCGCCTCAGGCGAGGCTATCCGAAAGTCCGCGACCAGGGCGAGCCCTAGGCCCGCGCCAATCGCGGCGCCTTGGACCGCGGCGATGATGGGCTTCGCGGTGCTGAACAAGGCGACCGCGTTGTCGTACAACTCTTGCGCGGCCACAGGCCCCTGAGCACCAATGCCGGTCGCGTCCTCGAGGTCAGCTCCCGCGCAAAAGCTCTTACCCGCACTTGCCAACACGACCGCGACACAACCGTTCTCGCCGTCGAGTTCTTCCAACGCTTCGACCAAACCTCTGATCATCGGCATGTTGATGAAGTTGTGCGGCGGCGCGTCGATCTCCACGAGCGCGACTTTGTGGTCGTCCAATCTCACGCGGACGTGGGGCCCGTACTCCTGCTTCATCTTCGCCTCCACTAAGCTCTAACAGGCGCGTCCCGCCGCGCTACAAGACGGCGGCGCACATAGGTCGCGACATCTTCGGGCAATTGAATTCACTTGGTTTTTCCGCGCCAAACTATCCGACTGCGTCCTGTACAGAAAGGCTAAGGCCGTTTACGGTCCATTTTCCTCGACGCCAAGTTTATTTTGGGCAAATCAATTAAAAGCGGCGCCAGTTAGCCCTAGCCGCCTGCGGCGGGCCTCGTGGCGCCGCCGTTATCGTTGAAGCAAAGGTGCGACGCTTGACCGATTTAGACATTCCGCGAAGGCCGCTCGACGGTCGTGTCGCAGCCGTCACCGGAGCCGCGAGCGGCATCGGAGCCGCAACCGCGCGCCTGTTCTCCGCCATGGGGGCCACCGTAATCTCAATCGACCTGAGAGACGCGCAGGTAAATGTCGATCTCAGCACGCCCCGCGGGCGATCCGACATGATTGCTCAGGTAGAGACGCTCGCACCGGACGGCTTGGATATCGTCGTGCCATGCGCAGGCGTTACGCGTGTCGCACCCGAGCTTATCGTCGCGCTCAATTACTTTGGGGCCGTCGCCACTCTGACCGGGTTCCGCCATCTTCTCTCAAGGCGCAAATGCTCGCACGCGATCGGGGTGGCGTCAGTTGCAGCGATCGCCGACACGGACGATTTGCTGGTCGCTGCATGCTTGGCGGGCGACGAAGACGAAGCGATCGCTGTGGCGAAAAAGTTGCCGGCTCCCCTGACTTACAATTCATGTAAGCGCGCCCTCTCGCTCTGGGTTCGCCAATCGGCCCCGCTGGCCGACTGGGCTGGGTCGGATATTTATATGAACGCCGTTGCGCCAGGCTTCGTAAAAACCCCCATGACCGAACGCCTGCTTGGGGACGAGGCGGTGATGGCGTCTATACGGAAGATCACACCGCGCGCCGTCGACCATGTCGCCGAACCCGAGGTGCTGGCCGAGGTGATCGCGTCAATTGCGGCTCTGCGCGGCGGCTATCTGGTGGGGCAGGTCATCTTCGTTGATGGCGGAAGCGATGCGTTGTTGCGGCCGGACATGTTCTAGAGGAGAGCCCAAAAGTCGCTTCAGCGCCCTTGCCATTTCGGCGTTCGCTTCTCAACGAACGCTCGAACTCCCTCTATTCGGTCCTCGCTCGTATAGGGATTTGGTCCCACGTCGAGCCGAAGCGCTGCGTGGACCGGCAAATCCCATCCTTTCAGGGTCATGTGTTTGTACCGCTGAAGGGTAAGTGGCGCATTTTCAGCGATAGCGGCGGCATATTGGGAAACCTCCGCACGAAACTCGGCGGCGGCATAGCGCCGATTCAATAGGCCGTGCTGCTGCGCCTCTTCGGCAGTGATTAGGCGGCCAGTGTAAAGCATTTCGAGGGCGATAGCGCGCGGCATCAGCCGTGGCAGCAGCACTGAGCCGAAGTTGGCGCCCATGCCACGCTTGGCCTCAGGCATGCCAATCCGGGCATGATCGGCGGCGACGCGCAGATCACAAGCGAGCGCGATTTCACAACCCCCGCCAACCGCATCGCCGTTGATCGCCGCGATCGTTGGCTTAGGCGCCTCGAGGATGAGCTCGAACAGGTTGCGGTCGCGACCGCGCATGGGCTGCGGGAAGCTCTTCCCTGCGTGCGCTAGTTCATCTGCTTCCTTGAGATCGAGGCCCGCGCAGAATGCTCGCTCGCCTGCCGCGGTCAGTACGATGACCTGTGCGGAGGCCGAATCGGAGGCCTCCAAGAAAGCGTCGGCAAGTTCAGACATGGTCTGCAGGCCAAGGGCGTTCAGTCGCTCGGGGCGCTCTATCGTGATGTAGGCGACGCGTCCGCGGATCTCGTAGCTGATATGCGAGGTCATGGCTTCCGCTCCGCAACTCGGGCCACTAACAGCGACCAGGTGATATGTGGCGTCAGGTGAGACAGTATATCTAAGAAAAGAATGATCCGATGACCTAAGTCACCGGATCAAGTTGGCCACGATGCCGGGGAGCGGCACGTGGAATAGAAACAGCGCAAATGTAAGATATCGCTCGCGACGTTAGTCTCTATATTTTCCTCGCCGCGTCGTAGGCTCCGGCGATGTTGGCGAAGATGGTGCCGGCGATCTCGGAGGCGGTGACGTCCTTGGCGTCGCCGACGAAGATGGTCTCCGCGCCGACCGCTTCGGCCAACTCTCCCACCCCGCGGTTGGAGCGGCGGTCGCTGGCGAACACGATGGTGTCCACATCCGGCAGCATCTCGCGGCCGGCGTCGGTGACCAGCCAGACATCGTCGTTGCCGCCCACCTCGATGTCGTGGACGTTCTTCACCCGCCGCACCTTCTTGGCGTTCTGGCGGTTCAGCAGGTACCAGCGGTCGTGCGCCGCCAGCTTCTCGCCGAAGTGGTCATGCGCCTCGGCCACGGTGACAGTGCGACCGCCCTCCGACAGGTAGTCGGCCGCCAGCATGCCGTTCTGGTCGCCGCCGATCACCAGGATGTTCTGGCCCACCGGAAGCTGCTGCTCCAGCAGGTCGTCCAGCATCATGATCTCGATGTTGGCGGCCTTCATGACGATGCTCATCAGGTTCTGCGGCACCTCAGGAGAACTGCCGGTGGCGACGAACACCACCTCCGGCGCCAGCTCCTTCATCAGCGCCTCGTCCACGGTGGTGTTGAGCCGCACCTCGACGCCCAGCTTGGCGAGCTGACGGCCATACCAGGGCAGCACGTCGCCGATCTCGGTGCGGCCCGGGATCATCCGCGCGAACACCAACTGGCCGCCCAGCGCCTCGCGGCTCTCGCAAAGGGTGACCTTGTGGCCGGAGAAGGCGCTGCGCCTGGCCGCCTCCATGCCCGCCAGGCCGCCGCCGACCACCAGCACCCGCTTGGGGTTGTCCTTGGCGGTTCCTTCGATGTCGATCAGGTCCAGCTCGCGGCCCATGCGCGGGTTGACCACGCAACTCGCCGCGCGCCCGCGCACCACATGCTCGTCGGCGCAGCCGCGGCAGTCGGCCAGGCAGGGACGGATCTCGTCCAGTTCGCCGCGCTTGGTCTTGCCGAAGATGTCGCTGTCGGCGATCGACGGGCGGCCCATGCAAACGAAGTCGGCCTTGCCCTCGACCACCAGGTCGCGGGCCATGATCGGATCCTTGATCCGCCCGATGGTGCCCACGGGGATGCTCACCGTCGGCTTCACGGCTTCCGCCAGGAAGGCGTAGCAGCCCTGGGGCTCGTACATCGGCGGGATGGTCAGCTTGGGCGATCCCACCAACCCCGCGGTGACGGTGATGTAGTCGGCGCCCGCGGCCTCCGCCAGCGGCGCAAGCCGGCAGCTGTCGGCCAGCGTCCAGCCCTCTTCGCCCAGGAAGTCGTCGCCATTGTACTTCAGGCCGACCCCGATCCGGTGGCCGACCGCCTTCTTCACCGCGGCCACGATGCCCAGGATGAAGCGGGTGCGGTTCTCGAACGAGCCGCCCCATTCATCCGTCCTGCGGTTGAACAGCGGCGTCATGAAGTTGGAGATCAGATAGCCGTGGCCCGCGTGGATCTCGACGAAGTCGAAGCCGCACTCGGCGACCCGCACCGCCGCGTCGGCGTAGTACTGGATGATCCCCGGGATCTCGTCGGCTTCCAGCGCCCGATTGGGTTGACCCCGGTAGCGGCCGGTCTTGTCGCCCTGCACCACGCGCACGTTCGACGGCAGGCCGGATGGCGAGATCAGCGTGCCGCCGTTGGTCCCCTCCGACCCGCCGCCGTTCCATAGCTGGATGCCGAACTTGGTGTCGTACTGGTGGACCGCGTCCACCAGCTTGCGCATCGAAGGGATGACCTCGTCGCTGTACAGACCAAAGCGATTGCGCACCGGTTCGCCCGACGTGGGCGGGATCACCTGGTTCGCCCCGATCGCCATCATCCCCGGCTCGCCCCTGGCGCGCTCGACGTAGTAGGCGATCATCTCCGGCGAAACCCCGTCGTCGTCGAACTTCGCCCCAGCCGACATCCCGGCCATCATCAGCCGGTTCTTCACCAGCATCGGGCCGACCGTCATCGGCTCATACAATTCAGGTAGAAACATCCACTCACTCCCAAATGCGGACCGCGGCGGCCCCGTGCTTCGACGGCGCCCACGCAACGATTTCGCTGTCTCGCAGGGCAAACTTCCTCTGCGACCTGCACGCGTTCACTTGACGAGGGCCAACTCCCGGGACGAAAGCCCGGCAGCTAGAGACTCGGGATTCGCGTAAATCTCGGGCGCCGCCGCCGGAAAACCATCTGCGGGCTCTTCCACTCGCTCCGGATCGATCGGACGGCGTAGCGACACGCCAGCCTCCACCGCTGTCGACCACGAAACTCGACTCGTGCTGAAAAATTCCAATGCTACTTGGTTGAACAACTCCGGACGATCAGTCTGCCCCTGATGCCCACAATTGTCTGGATAGAAGAACTGAATGTTTGGAGCCGAGTCTTCCTGTTTAAATCCATTTTCAACAGCAGAAATTACATCTTGCAAACCAAACAAATAAATTATCGGCATTGTTAATCTGTCAAGCCGACCTTTCGTGGAATACACTTGCCTTAGATTGGGATCGGTAACGACAAATGGCACATACTTCACGCCGAACCGCTCGCGGCCTGCGCGCTGCAAGAGCCCGGCGTGTGTGCGCATCTTTATGAGATCTACCGGGAGCTGCGTCCCGCCATACGCGATCGACTGCATGGCCTCCGCCATGTCGGCCTCCGTGCCCTGCCAGGCGTGCCCCTTGAAGTCCGGGTTGGAGGCAAACTTGCCCTGACTGATTGGGATCTTGTCCTCAATCGTGGCGATCTCACAGATATCGCCAATGAGGCCGGCGATCAGGAACAGGCTGCGCACCCGCTCAGGATGGGTGACCGCATAGTAAGTCGACAAGATGCAACCGCCGGAATTGCCGCCAAGGTGGAACACCTCAAGACAAAGCGCGTCTGCAAACATATTTAGAAAGTCGACCTGCGCCTTTACGTCGTGCGCGACGTATTCGGCCTTGGATGTGTCCGCCAAGCCGTATCCCGGGCGGTCTGGGCAATAAACTCTGAAGCCCGAAGCGCCCAGAGCGACAGCCATGGAACGAAAGCCCGCCGTTCCGGAAGATCCCTCGATACTGCCGTGCAGCAGGACAATCGGCGGTCCCTTGTCTCCAGCCGTGACGTAGTGGGCGCGTCGGCCATCGGCGAGCCTCACCCAGCGGCTAGCTAGCCCTGGAACGTCCATAATGCCTTCGTCGGTGAGCGACGCATCGGCAACATCGGTAGGTTGGATCGCCAATAACTTCTTCCTCTACTGCGCGCAGCACGGCGGCGGGTCGTGTGCTGGCCGCTCGGAAACGCCCTCCATCGTGCAAACTATGAGATCTCGCGGCGGACGCTTGCGCGCCCGCCGCCCTGAGACCGGTGTGGCGCTAGTCGAGCTCGCCCTTGCGGTAGCCAAGCAGGTGACGCGCGATCAGCAGGCGCTGGATCTCGCCGGCGCCCTCGTAGATGTCGGTGATGCGGGCGTCACGGAACCACTTCTCGGCGAGGAACTCCTCCGACAAGCCGTCTGGGCCCAACAGCTCGATGCAGCCCTGGGTGATCTGGCGCGCGACCTTGCCGCCCATGGCCTTGGCCATCGAGGCTTCGATCCGATAGCCGTCCGAGGTCTCGCCGAGCTGCTCTTCCTTGAACTTCGCCTGCATCACGGACGTCCAGGCCGCCTGCCACAGGGCTTCCATCTCGATCAGCCGATGTTCGACCATGCCGCGGCTGGTGCGCTGCTTGGCGTAGTCGGGCTCCACGTCGAGGCGCGCCGAGGTGAAGTCCAGCATCGAGCGGCAAAGGCCCAGCGCACCCGCCGCCACCAGCGGACGGTTGTGATTGAACTTGCCCATGGTGCCGCCGAAGTTGGCCTCGATCTTGGCCAGCGCCGGGACACGCATGTTGTCCAGGATAAAGCCGCTGAGGTTGTGGTGGCGGATGCCCATCTTCTTGATCGGCTGAGCCTCGATGAAACCC
>JAUYSA010000395.1 GCA_030696545.1 Hyphomonadaceae bacterium | reverse complement strand
GGCGTCGAGATCCTTCTTGCCTCCCAAAGCCTCGCGAAGGTTTTCCCCGGCGTCGTGCGCAAAGTCAAAGAGGCCCATTTCCATCTCCTGCGTGGGGTAGTCACGGGAGACCTAAGTGGCAGGTGATCGTCTAGTTCCCTGGAGCCCAGTGGCTTTGTTCTGTGTGGTCGCCTCGATCAGGCAAAGTGCGCAGCACCATCGCCAATAGCATCGTGCTCATGGCCAGCATGCGCGATGGCGGAAAATAGAAGCGTCAAGGCATTCCAGCCGAATTGATCGCCGAGATCAGGTTTTCCGGGTTGCCCGAGAGACCAAATCCGCCCGACATGATTGTCATGCCGTCGAAGAGAACGTTTTCAAGCGCAGCCTCTGGGCTCTCATAGATTTTTCGCCGCATGTGCGCTCCAGTCTCAGTCGAGTGGGAGACCGACATAATTTTCGGCCAGCGTAGTCTGCGCGGCGATTGAACCCCGAATGTAGCTCAATTCAGCAAGCTGCATCTTCCTGGCGAAGGGATCCATGTCCGGGAAACGATGTGTAAGCCCGGTGAGCCACCAAGAAAACCGCTCAGCTTTCCATACCCTTGATAGCGACCGGGCGGAGTAGCCCTCGAGACCAGCGTCAGCGTGATCGCGATACCATCCGACCAGGGCTTCGGAGAGGAAGGCGACATCTGAAGCGGCGAGATTGAGACCTTTCGCTCCAGTCGGCGGCACGATGTGGGCCGCGTCGCCGGCGAGAAACAGGCGTCCGTATCGCATCGGCTCGCTGACGAAGCTACGCAAGGGCGCGATGCCCTTCTCAATGGACGGGCCCCGGATCATTCCGACGGCCGATTGACCAAGCCTGACCGCTAGCTCGTCCCAAATGCGTTCGTCCGGCCACGCGTCCAGGTGTTCGTCGAGGCCGCATTGGAGATAATAGCGACTGCGTGTCGGCGAGCGCATGCTCGCCAGTGCAAAGCCATGTTCATGATTGGCGTATGTAAGCTCTTCGCCGCACGGCGGCACGTCAGCCAGGATGCCAAGCCATCCGAAGTCATAGTCTCGCTGGAATGTACGTCGCGCCGACTCTGGGATCGCCGGCCGGCTAACCCCGTGAAAGCCGTCGCATCCTACAATGAAGTCACAGTCTAGGCGGTGCGCTTGGCCTTCTGCGCCGAAGGTGACGTATGGCCCCGCGGAGTCCACATCATGCAGCGCGACGTCCTGCGCCTCGAAGAAAAGCGGCGTCCCGCGCTCAAGAGCCGCGTCAATCAGGTCGCGGGTGACTTCGGTCTGGCCATAGACCGTCACATGCAATCCGCCTGTGAGCTGGGCCATGTCGATGCGAAAGACTTCACCGTCGACCGCAAAATTGAACCCGTCGTGACGCAATCCCTGGCGCCGCAAGCGCGCATCGACGCCGACGCGGCCAAGCAGGTCAACAGTGACAGGTTCAAGGACGCCCGCTCGAACTCGGGCTTCGACGTAAGCGCGGTCCTGACGCTCCAAAACCACACATTCGATCTTGGCGATGTGAAGGAGTTGGGAAAGCAAGAGACCGGCGGGTCCCGCGCCAATAATTGCGACCTGGGTTCGCATATCCGCTCCTCCCACTGGTCTCGACCTGCGCCAGCGTTGTGATGAAGACTAAGCCTCGTCGCGCCTCGGTCGATGGACGAAGCGTACGCCTTGAGAATAACAATCAGATCATACCCCACTACCTACGGCCGCGCCGAAGCGCGGCCGTAGGTAGTGCGTTTCACGCCGGCCAGTGAGCACGCTCGCGCATCGCAGTCAGGGAAGCGGCGGCGTCAGCGATGACTTTCTTGGCGTCAATATGGGTCAGGGCGCCCTTGAATTTCACGACTTTGCCGTCGACGATTACGGTGTCGACATCTTCTGCCTGGGCTGAGAGGAGGAGGCGGTAGGGGTTGAGGCCAGGCGCCGGATTCATGTTCAGGGTGTCGGTGCGCACCAGCAAGATATCGGCCCGCTTGCCTGGCGTCAGCGAGCCGATCTTATCGTCTAGGCCCAGGGCTTTTGCGCCATTGATAGTAGCGTACTCCAGCGCCTTCTTATGAGTGAACGCGAACTGATCCTTCTGGAGGATGTGAGCCAACACCGAGGTTAACCGCGCGAGGTTGAACATGTTCGCTTCGCTGGGCGAAGCCTGGGTATCGATCGAGAGCGAGACCAGGACCCCATCCTTGTCCATGTCGAGGAACACTGGCATCCCCAGCACCGCACTCATTTCGCTCCATGTCGCCGCGCTGTAGGCCGCGCCATGTTGCGCCATTAGCTTGCGCTCAGTCTCGGTGACGCGAATGCAGTGGACCAGCACCGACTTGGCCAGCATTTTATTGTCGGCAAGAAGTTGGACAGCGTTCTCGCCGGGCCCGTCCAGCGAGATAGGAAGCCCCATAGTCCTGGCCTTGATTACCTCATCGGTGAACACCGACGGCGCCTCCTTGTTCGGGCCTCGTGGGAAGAGACCAAAGGTGACCAGGCCTCCGCCGATACCGTTCTTCACCAGCTTCTGGACGCGCGAGATATCGTCGAAATCCATTAGCTTATCTTTGGATAGCCCATCATAGGAGCCGTAGCTAAAGCGACCACGCTGGCCCGAATCGACCATCGCTTTGAGCACTGCATCGGAATGGTCAGGCCCACGGCAATTGTGGTTAAGGTTGTTGCTGGTGGTCGTGCCGGCATAGAGGCTAGAGGTCATCGCCAGCATGTGTGCGGCATAGGTGTCTTGGGGGGTGCTAACCTTGCCTAGCGGGGGCTTAGCCGCACCGTAGGACGTGGACGCCTCCTCATTGACAAGGCCGCGAAACGGCGTTGTCCACATGTGTTGGTGAGTGTCGACCATCCCAGGCATGCAGATCATGCCAGCGGCTTGGATTTCGGTGACGCCAGGTGCGTTCACAGAGGCCGCAACGGCAGTAATTCGACCGTCGGACACGAACACATCGCCTGTGACGAAGTCACCGATCTTCGGATCCATCGACAGCACCTGCGCGCCGCGGATAACGAAATCGCCTGAGGGCGGTCCCACCTGCCGAGATGCAACGGGTTGCGCGAGAGCTGCGCTGGAGGCCAGTGTCGCCACACCGGCGGCAGGCGCATGGCGCAGAAGGGCGCGGCGGCTAATTGACATGTTTTGTGTCATTTGAATCAGATTCCTGTGCGAATCGGCGAACCGATGACTCCCCGCTACCCGTGTTATGAGATTTCCGCAGGTAGTTTATCGTTATGAAAACTTGCGAAGTTGGACGGTTTAATAAACCCGCCAAACAACCAGGTCGCTTATTTGCTGTCTTCACCCACAAGGCGCGTTCCGAACGTCAAGTGAAGGTCTGCGTAGCTGTCGCGGCGTCCCGCGTGATTCGCCATCGGAACTGCGAAAACCATTATAGCGCAAGCGTTAGCTGTGCAATGACGTTACGTAAGGGTTGGGCGACGTCAACCGCTGCCGCATGCGCCGTCCGCGTGGCCTGCGGGGCGGTAGTCTTCGGGACCTAGGATTAAGTCGTTGCGCATATTGGTAGATATCTGAGCACATCTCGTTCTGTACAACACCGATTGTACTTTACGAACACCGAGATTATCAGAGAATAATATCTGGGAGGGTGCACAATGATGCAAAGAGGCTGGGTCACGGTCGCGCTATGTTTCTTGGTGGCGACATTCGAGGGCGTCGATCTTCAGGCCGCAGGATTGGTGGCGCCAAAGATCGCGCCCCTCTTTCGTCTCGCTCCCGACCAACTGGGATGGTTCTTTAGCGCCAGCACAATTGGCTTGGTCGCTGGAGCGCTCATCGGTGGCCGCCTAGCCGACCGCATTGGCCGAAAGCTCACGTTGATGATTGCGATGGGCGTCTTCGGCGTATTCTCGATCACGACAGCGCTTTCCACCGGATACGAGATGCTGGTGGCGACGCGGCTACTCACGGGCCTAGGCCTCGGCGGAGCATTGCCCAATCTGATAGCGCTCACTTCCGAGAGCGTTACAGCCAATCGGCGCAGTCTTGCTGTCGCCTTGATGTATGCTGGTATGCCGTTCGGAGGCGGATTGGCCAGCCTTCTGATGGCGCTCGCGGGCGGAGCGAATGATTGGAAGGATCTCTTCTACATTGGCGGCGCCGCACCCCTCGTGGCCATTCCATTCCTAATGTTCGCGATACCCGAATCGCCCAAATTTGCTGCACAAGGCGGCACGGTGAAAGCTCAATTGTTTGACGTATTGTTTGGAGAAGGTCGCGCCCTCAAGACAATAGGTCTATGGATTTCCTTCTTCTGCGCCCTGCTCGTGCTATATTTGCTATTGAACTGGCTTCCGACGATGCTGGTGTCTCGCGGGATGCCCCGTCCACAAGCGTCCTTGGTGCAGGCAGCTCTCAATCTTGTCGGCGTTCTTGGCCCGGTTGCCGTTGGCGTCTTGATGGATGGAACGGCGCGCCGTTGGGCGGTCGCAGGAATATTTGCCGCACTTGCGGTAGGCCTGGGTATTCAGGCGATTGCGCCGGCGGAATTTGGCATCGCCCTGGTCACGGGCGCCGTCCTGGGCATCGGCATCCTGGGAGCCCAGAGCGTGCTCTACGCTCTCGCCCCCTCACTTTATCCGACGGCTGTGCGCGGCACGGGCGTCGGCGCAGCCGTGGCTGCTGGCCGGTTAGGTTCGATCGTCGGCCCGCTCTTGGCTGGAGCCATGGTCGGGAAAGGGCAAAGCGCCAGTCAGGTGCTGACTGCGCTACTGCCGCTCGTCCTTGTCTCTGGTGTCCTTGCGTTTCTGCTGGCGGATCGCAAGCACGCCATACAGGAGAATTAGGTGCAAACCCGGGCGCCCGCTCGTGTGAATCATGCGGGAATCTCCCGTACCCGCCGCGCTCCACATCGATATTCGAATGCCGCGAGCTGATCGATACGGCTGGGAAGCAGGGTCGGCTGTCGGCAGTCTTAATCTTCGACGAAGCGTGACATCTCATCACCCCCAACGCAGTTGCATCAGGGGTCTACGGCGCTTCGCTTTTTGACACGGCCTCGACCCATGCCAGACGTTCATCGTCTCTGCAGTTGCCCGCTGCCGGCTAAATCGGATCGCCTCGACCGGCAGGCCGTCATGGTACATCGGCAACTGCGCACAGGTCGGGGGCGGTCGCGATGAAACTGAATCTTGGACTATTGGCGTTGTCGGTCGGCGCATTCGGCATCGGTGTGACCGAGTTTGCGCCGATGGGCCTGCTCCCATTGATCGCCAAGGATCTCAACGCCACCATCCCTCAGGCCGGCTTGCTGATCAGCGCCTATGCCCTAGGCGTCATGCTTGGCGCGCCGCTGATGACACTCGCGACCGGAGGTGTTCCGCGTCGAACCCTGCTGATCATGCTCGCGGCGATCTTCACGCTCGGCAATATGCTGGCCGCCGTCTCCGGCGCCTACAGCATGCTGCTTGCGGCGCGCCTGCTGACCTCGCTCAACCATGGCGCCTTCTTTGGCGTCGGCTCAATTGTCGCGGCCAGCCTCGTGCCTCCTGAACGTCGCGCCAGCGCCGTCGCGGCGATGTTCATGGGGCTTACGGTCGCGAATGTCGTTGGCGTCCCTCTGGCGACGTGGGCAGGCGAGCATCTGGGCTGGCGAGCATCCTTCTGGGGCATTGCCGCGCTTGGCCTGGCGACCATGGCGTCGCTTCGGCTCACCCTCCCCCCGCTGGCCGCGACCGAGAGCGCCGACATCTTGGCGGAGATTCGCGCCCTGGGTCGTGGCGACGTGCTTTCCGCCCTGGCGCTTACGGTGATCGGGTCCAGCGCAATGTTCACGGTCTTCACCTACATCGCGCCAATCCTGCGCGAAGCCACACACGCCTCGCTCGGCTTCCTGACAGCGATGCTTGTCCTCTACGGCGTCGGATTATCCGTCGGTAATTGGCTCGGCGGAAAGTTTGCTGATCGCTCGGTTGAGCGCACGCTCATCGTCACTTTGGCGTCGCTGACCGTGATCCTGATCGCCATCGCCTGGTTGATGCCCCACGCTATCTGGATGGCGTTGTTGATCTTCCTGTGGGGCGTAGCGAGCTTCGCGCTCGTGCCGCCGCTGCAAGTGCGCGTGATGACCGCGGCGCATGACGCGCCCAGCCTCGCCTCATCCGTGAACATCGGTGCGTTCAACCTCGGCAACGCGTTCGGCGCTGCGTTGGGTGGTGGCGTGATTGCAGCGGGGCTGGGCTTTCCAGCCGTTGCGCTCGCCGGCGCGGCGACTGCAATGGCCGGTCTCCTCTTTGTGCTGGCTGCGCCGAAGCCAAGGCTCGCTCCACAACTTTCGTGACGAGACACCCCCGTGGATTCGAGGTTCCGCGAGAAGCTCCTCGACGTCGCGATAGCTCGGCGCGGCTTTCTGGCAGCCTCCGAACAGGGCCCTGACTGCACCCGAAGTTCTGGGTCCCGTTCCTGCTGCTGGGCCACGGCGAAGCCGGCGGCACCCAGTTCCCTCAATCGAGGCCGAAGCGCGCGCCCGCAAAGAAAAAGCCCGGCCGCACGCAGGCGGCCGGGCTCGTTACTCCTTCGGGAGCGGCGCGTCAGGCGGCGACCGGCTCCAGCGCCTCCTTCAGCCCGGCTTTCATCGTCTCCGGGTTGGCGTAGATCGACGGGTTCGGCTTCGGGAAGCCGCCCTTCGGCTCTTCGACGTAGCTCGGGTTGATCGGCTTGCGCAGCGACACGCCGGCTTCCACCGCGGTCGGCCAGCTCACCTTGCCAGTCTTGAAGAACTCCAGCGCAACCTTGTTGAAGGTGTCGGGCCGGTCGGTCTGGCCTTGGTGGCCGGTTTCGGTGGGAAAGAAGAACTGGATGTTAGGAACCGCGTCATCCTGAGCGAAGCCGTTTTCGACCGGAATGAGCACGTCCTGCATGCCGTACAGATAGATCATCGGCACGGTCAGCTTGTCGAGGCGACCCTTGGTCGAGAAGATCTGGAGGGAGTTCGGGTCGTCGGGGTGGCCGGCCATCGGGCCGTACGGCAGGCCTAGCTTGATACGGGCTTCGCGCTGACGGTTGCCGGCCAGGCTGCGCATCCTCACCAGCTCGGGCCACACGGCCTTACGCTCGTAGATGATGCCGTCCATCATTTCCTTCATCCGCTCTTCGGTGCCGTCCCAGCTGACGGCTTCCGGGATCGGACCGATATTCGGATTGGGAGTGAACTTGCCTTCGCTACCCGGGACGAACGGCGATTCGACGATGTCGCCCAGGAAGCCGGCGATAAACATGACGCTGGCCACGCGCTCGGGGTTGCTGATGACGAAGTTCAGCACCGTCTGGCAGCCCATCGAGTTGCCGCTAATGTGCGCCTTGTCGATGCAGAGAGCGTCCATGAACATGCGGGCGAAGTCGTTCTTCGCCTTCGGGCTGGTGTCCAGGTAGGCGGGGTTGCTGATGTCGGAAAGACCGTAGCCTGGCTGGTCGGGGCAGTAGACCCGGAACCCGTTCGCCGCGAGCACCGGGGCCATGAAGCGCCACCCCGCAGTGCCGGACGAGCCTTCAATGCCGCCGTGGAACAGAACGACCGCGGGACCCTTGTCGCCAGCCGTGATGTAGTGCGCCCGGCGTCCGTCCTCGAGGCGCACCCAGCGGCTCGCCAGGCCTGGAATGTCGATGATGTCCTCGTCGGTCAATCCACGCGCAGGCGCGGCCTGTTGCTCAGCCATTTCGGTCTCCTCCTCATCGCTATATGTTCGGCGTTGTCGCCGAGGGATAATGGTAAGGCAATTGTAGCGACATATTCTCGCGTGGCTACGCGGCCCGTGCGCTACAGCAGCTGACCACGACGACCGCTCTCCATGACGAAGCTGAGAAGCGTCGAGAGCGCTCCAGCTATGGTGGCGTCCTATCGAGACATTTTGGTTTGAAATTCAGCGCCCGTTTATCGGCGACCGTGCCGCCGTTCAAGGCTTCCGCGACAGCGGCTGAAGGCGCTGCGTGATGTCCGATAATCAGGACTTATTGGACGCCATGGATTGAAGCCTCGGGTCGACGCGCCGAGAGTCGCTGACCAGCTTGCGAGGGGTGCGACATGAGCGAGAAACATAAAGGCAATGCGAGCGGCAAACCCGTCGCTGTGGTGATTGGTGCGACCTCCAAATGGCAGGCCGATGGACCGAACACGAAGCTCGTGCACGGAGGGGTGGTCGATGACAGCGACGTTCCCGTCGGGGTGCGCTGGGGCATCGGCGGCGCGCTCGTCCAGAAGTTCGCGCAGGAAGGCTTCTTCGTCGTCCTGACCACGCGCGACGCCGCCAACGCCGCCGGCTTGGAGCAAGCGGTAAAGGAACAAGGCGGCGAGGGTATGATCGTCGAGCTGGACCTCACGTCACAGCCCTCCATCACTGCGGCCTTCGCGCGGATCCGGAGCGAGGCCGGCGACCCTGATGTCGTGCTCTACAATGCGGGCTACATCGAGGGGCGCACGCTGCCGAAGGAACAGGAACTGTTGGAGTTCTTCCCCGTGGAGATGTTCGACACCGCCTTGCAAATCTCCGCGCGTGGACCGTTCCTGGTGGCCAAGGAAGTGCTTCCAGCGATGCGAGAGCGCGGAAGCGGGTCCTTCTTCTTTTCCAACAATCCCGAGTCTCTGCGTGGCCACAAACGCAAAACCGGAGGATCTCTCTACTACCCGCGGGTGATGATGCGCGCCCTCGCCCAGGCGCTGACCGAGGAATATTCGGAGCACGGCGTGCACGTGGCCAACGTCGTCATCGACGGCGGCATCGATGCACCGGGACTGAGAGCTATGGCCCAGCCGGGGCAGAAGCTCTCGCTTATCGACCCTATGAAGATCGCCGAGGCGTTCTACTACCTCCACACCCAGCACCCATCGTGCTGGAGCCACGAGATTCAGCTCACGCCGTCCGACAAGAAGCCTGCCTATTGAGGGCGCGTGTCGGTGGAGACTCCTGGCCGTCGGTCGGCGACCTCAACTAGGGAGGCGCAACGCGATCCGGGTCATATCGCGTTCCCGCTGGACCTGCTCTAATCAATCCGCGCTCGTTGCTGCATCAGCCACTTACTAGAGACTGGGAGAACTCCATGAACGCCTTGAACGGGAAAATCGCGATCGTCACCGGAGGCGCAGGCGGGATTGGCGGCGGTCAGGTGGAGCGGTTCGTGGCGGAGGGGGCGAAAGTTGTCATCGCCGATGTGGCCGAGGACCTTGGGACAGCGCTGGCGGCGAAGCTCGGTGAGAACGCGGTATTCCGCCATCTGGACGTACGCGACGAGGCCAGCTGGAACGACGTCGTCGCCGACACGGTCAGCCGCTGGGGCGGCGTCGACGTCCTGGTCAACACTGCGGGGATCGCCGGCTACCGGCTGATCGCTGATCTCACTGTCGAGCGTTACATGAACATGATCCAGATCAATCAGATCGGTGTGTTTCTTGGCATCCGCTCGGTAATCGCCACGATGACAGAGCGCGGCGGCGGCTCGATCATCAATGTCTCAAGCTATGCCGGTGTCCGCGCTGGCGCCGGCGTCGCGGCTTACAGCAGCACCAAGTTCGCGGTTCGCGCACTCACCCAATCGGCTGCTATCGAGCTCGCGCCGTTTGGCATTCGCGTCAACGCCCTGTTGCCTGGGGTGATCGACACGCCGCCTGTGCAGGGGTGGGCGCAAGATCGCCGCGCAGCATCGATCGCCTCGATACCGCTTGGCAAGTTCGGCAGCATGGACCAAGCCGCCCGGATGGCGGTCTTCCTAGCGTCGGACGAAAGCTCCTATTCGACAGGCGCTGACTTCTATGTCGACGGCGGAGTGGCCATCGCCTCGGGCCGAGAGCCCCCTCGGGCGAAGCGCGCAAAGGTGTGAAGCCCGACCCTTCGCTTTAGCGCAGAGTTCGTCTGGCGGTTAATTCCGCCACGCGGTGTCCTCTCACCACCCTGGCGACGGCTGACACAATCGGCCAGTTACTGTCCCAGTCGAGGCTCGCCGCTTTCTACGGAATCAAATCACGAAGGGAGAACATAGCGATGAGCGATACGGTGCTGGAAACGCGCGATGGACGCGTCGTGGTGCTTACCCTGAACCGTCCTGAGAAGCTGAACGCCCTCTCCTCCGAGCTGCTCCGAACACTGCACCGCAGAATTTTGGCGCTCAACGAGGACGTTACCTGCGGCGCCATCGTGCTCACTGGCGCAGGTGACCGCGCCTTTACCGCCGGAATGGACCTGACCGAGGCAGCCGAACGGGGTACGGAAATGGTCCCTCCCGACCAGAACGTGGTGACCGCGATATTGGCGTGCAGCAAGCCGATCATCGTTGCGGTCAACGGACTTTGCATCACGGGCGGGATGGAAATCATGCTCGCCTGCGATGTCGTCATGGCGTCGCGCAACGCCAAGTTCGCCGACACCCACGTGCGCGTTGGGCTCATGCCCGGCTGGGGCCTTTCGCAGCGGCTATCGCGTCAGGTCGGGCCGCAGCGCGCTAAGGAAATTTCTTTGTCCGGAAACTTCTTGGACGCCCAGCGAGCTTACGACCTTGGGGTCATTAACCGCGTTGTGGAGCCGGAAGAATTGATGCCCCAAGCCATAGCACTGGGGCGCGATTTCGCGGACGCCGACATGGACGTGTCGATGCAGTACAAACGGCTCATCGATGAGGGCTTCGCCATGGACCTCGAAGACGGTTTGGCGCTTGAGAAAAGGCGTAGCGACGAGTTCATCCGCTCGCCCGAGGCCATTGCGCAGGGGAAGGAAAAGGCCGCCATGCGCGCCCGCTCCTTCCTGTCGCGCTAACGGCAGTTCGCCCGCGGAATCCGACTCCCTCGCGAGTGAAGCGCGTCAGCTCTTATCCCAATCGCCGTCGGCGTTCGGCCGTCGATCGTATGCACTCGGCGAAATCCTGCGTTTTGTGCAAACCAATTCTAGTCGACCAGATGGTGTCCTTCGCCGCCTTGGCGCACGCGGCGACGCCTTCACACCGTATTGCGGGTGGGCAGGAGGCTGAGCCGTGAGCGCCCGCGATTTCTCGCGCGAGGGCCATGGCCGCAAACCGAAGCTGGTACGCCGGCGCCAGCGCGTGCCTCCTAGCTTGCTTCCAGGAAGCGAAGCTCGTGATACACGCGATCTCCCCAAGTTTTTTCGATGGCCAGCAGCCTGCGCACATAGCCGGCAAGCTCGAAGTCAGCAGTCATGCCCATGCCTCCATGGAGTTGAATGGCGCCCTCCAAGACCGTGCGGCCATACCTGCACACCGCGGATTTCGCCGCCGAGAGATCGCTGGCGCCAGCTCCTAGTTCCCCGCTCTCCAGCGCCGCCGCAGCCATCCAGGTGACGGAGCGGGACTGCTCCATCGCGACGACCATGTCCGCGAACCGATGCTGCAGAGCCTGGAACGTTCCGATCGGTTTTCCGAACTGCTCCCGGACGGCGAGGTGCATCGCCGTCAGGTGCAACATCCTGTCCATCAGCCCCAGGGCTTCGGCGCAAAGCGAGAGATTACCAAAGTCCAGGGCGTGTTCGACGTTCGCCAGGGCTTCGCCGGACTCGAAGAGCGGCGCGTCCCCCTCGACGGCTGCTCCGTTGAACTCGGCGCTTGCCAACCATCTGCCGTCCAGCCCAAGCCGCGGCGAGACCTTTACGCCCTCGACGTCGACCGGCACCACGTACGCGTTGATCTCGCCGGCTTCTGATCGGGCCGTCACGATGAAATGAGTGGCCCCGGCGCCGTCGACGACGAGTTCCTTTACGCCGTGGATGTACAGTCGCCCCCCCTCATCGGAGATGCGGGCGTCCACGGACTGCAGATCGTAATCTGCGACGCTTTCGTAGAACGCGGGCGCGAGCCGAACCTCGCCGTTGCTGATCGCCAGAAGCATAGAGTCGCGAGTGGGTCCCGCTGCGCTGGCCTCCAGCAGCTTCGCCGCTACGATCGCGGCCGTCGCGAACGGCTCAGGGGAGAGCGCTCGCCCTAGAATCTCGGACACCAGGAGAATTTCCACGACTGAGAACCCCAGTCCGCCGCACTCCTCTGGAACACAAAGACCCGTCAGACCCAGCTCCGACATCCGGCGCCAAACTGAGACTGAGTAGTCGGCAGGCGCGTCTTCTGGCGTTCGTGAGCTCCGCGCTCCGTAAGTGTCGTGTGCGAATTTCTCGATGGTGGCGGTCAGGGCGCGCTGATCGGCATCCAAGTCGAATCTCATGACGTCCCCCACCGCGCAGCGGCGTCTTTGTAGATCAACGTCTTCTGGATCTCGGTCGTGCCTCCGATGATCCCAGCCTTGCGAAACTCCAGGTATGTCGCTGCAGTCCCATTCAGCGCGTGTCCATAAGGTGCGGCGCCGTTCGCCCTCCCTAAGTGAACCGCGGGGTCGTAGGCGAGCGCGGCGGGGCCGCCGAGATCCATGAGCAGGTCGGAAGTTCGCTCAAGCAAGTCCGTACCGCAAATCTTCAACACGGAAGCAGACGGTGCAGACGCGTCGCCATGCCCCGCGGCCATGACCCGCATCACCGTCCATTCGTGCGCCTTCAGGTCGATCCTTATCCGCGCGAGTCGGGAGCGGAACTCGGGGTGATCCGCCAGGGTCACACCGTCGCGGCGCTGACCGGCCGCAAGTCTCTCAGCATACTGCAGCAGGCGTTTCGTCTGTCCCAGACCCGCGATTTCCGTCCGCTCCGCGTTGAGCAGATACTTTGCGACGGTCCAGCCCTCGTTCTCTCGAAGCACGACGTTTTCTACCGGCACCCGCACGTCCTGCAGGAAGACGTCGTTGAGGTCGTGGGCGCCGTCGAGCGAATAGATGGGACGCACCGTGACCCCCGGCGTGGACATATCGATGAGGAGAAAGGTTATGCCTTCTTGCGGCCGCCCAGCATCGGAGGTCCTGACCAGGCAGAACATGTAGTCCGCCCAGTGCGCCCAACTGGTCCAGGTTTTCTGGCCGTTGACAATGTAGTGGTCGCCATCGCGCACGGCGGCGGTTCGCAGGGACGCAAGATCGGACCCGGACGACGGCTCGGAGTATCCCTGGCACCACCATTCCGTCAGCGACGGTATGCCAGGCAGGAAGCGTTCCTTCTGGGCCTCGGTGCCGAATGCCTGGAGCACAGGTCCGATCATGTTGATATGAGGGATCGGCCGGGGCGCACCGGCCAGAAAGCAAGCCTCCTCGAAGAAGATGCGCCGAAGCGGAGACCAGCCTGGCCCACCGTACTCCGGCGGCCACGCGGGGGTCGCCCAATTACGCTCCGCCAGGATGGTCTGCCAGCGCTGATAGTCCTCCTTCTTTAGATGCTGAATGTTCTCCACCCGTGTCCTGATGTCCGCAGGCACAAGGGCCGAGATCTCCGCACGGATCATCTCGCGGAATTCAAGATCGGAAGTGGACCAGCCGAGTTCCATCGTCTGTCTTCCCCTTCAACATCGCCCGACCAACACTCGCACAGCCCGCCCATCCGTGCGCCCATCCATCGCCACCACGCTGCACTCGCAGTAGCCGTCAATCAGGGACAATCGGACGGTGCGAGCCGGCTCCGCATCGGGGCCCCTGCATTAGGCGGTGGACGCTCCTCCCAGGACTGCCGTGACCTGGCTCGACAGAAACCCACCGTTTCCGTGCGCCACCGCGATCTCCGCAGACGCCACCTGCCTCTCCCCGGCCGAGCCGGTAAGCTGCCGATAGGATTCAACGACCGTGAAGAGCCCGTACATCCCCGGGTGGACGCAGGCCAAACCGCCGCCGTTCGTGTTGACCGGAAGGGAGCCGCCAGGGGCGATCGCGCCGGAAGCGATGAAGTCGCCCGCCTCTCCCTTCTTGCAGAAGCCAAGATCCTCGAGAAACATCACGGTGTTGATCGTGAATGCATCGTAGAGCTCCACGACGTCCACGTCCGCGGGACTTACGCGCGCTTGGGCGTACGCCCTCGCCCCGCTGAACCGGGCCGCTGAAGTCGTCAGATCCGGCATCTGCGCGATCTGGTAGTGATCCGTCGCCTCGCCGAGCCCGAGCAGATAAATTGGCGCCCCCTTGCAATCGGCGGCGCGCTCGCGCCGGACCATGACGACCGCAGCGGCCCCGTCCGTGACGAGGCAGCAATCCAGGACGGAGAGCGGATCCGAAACCATGCGGGCGGCGAAATACTCCTCCCGACTCAGGGGCGCGCGCTTGAAAGCTTCGGGGTTCAGGCCCGCCCATGCGCGAGCCGACTGGGCCACAGCGAACAGATGATCGCGCGTCGTCCCGTATTCATGCATGTGCCGGCTGGTCGCAAGCGCATAGGCGCTGACTGGCAGACGCGGCTTATAGGGCATCTCGTAAGGGTTTGGGCTGGCCGCACTGACCAGTCCGCCTGTCCCCGTCCTCTGGTTGCTTCCGTACGCGATCAGCGCAACGTCGATCTCGCCCACCTCCAGCGCCCGGGCGGCGACGCCCAGGTGGGTCAGGAACGCCGATCCGCCGGTGCGATTGTTGTTGGTCAATTTGGGCTGGATGCCGAGATATTCGGCGAAGGACAGGCCGCTTAGGAAATCACTCGGCAGGCCAATGAACAGCCCGTCCACATCGGCTACTCGAAAGCCGCTCTCCTCCAGCGCCGCCAACGCGGCCCGCGCGGCGAGGTCCATCGACGTGAATCCGGGAGCCTCGCCGATCCCGAAGGTTGCAGCGCCGACGAGCGCGGTCGAAGCGCGTCCAGTGTTGTTCATCGTCCGGAGCCCTCAGCCCTCTCGACCGGGCGGAAAATCACAGTGTGATGATCCTCGAATGGAACGATCTGCGCGATCACGCGCATCCCGATCACGACCTGGTCGGGCGCCACGTCCTCGACACGGCTGAGCATGCGCGGCCCCTCGTCGAGTTCAATGACGGCGACATTGTAGTCGGCCTGCGGCGGTCGTGAGCGAACGACAGTCGTGGCGTAGACAGCGCCCAGCCCCGACGCCTCGACCCATGCCAAGTCCCTCGCCCCCGTCCCGGGTTCCGCGACGCGAGGATAGAAGAATGGTCGGCCGCCTCGGGCGCACTGCAGCATGAACTTGCCCTGCGCGAGGAACGCGAAGAACTCCCGGTCTGGCTGGATATCCATGCATGAAGCCTTCTGACGCCGCCTCAAGCGGTGATGTGGAAGCCGCCGTTTACCGAGATCACCTGACCTGTGATGTAGGACGCAGCGTCGGACAGCAGGAAGCACACCGTGTTGGCGACCTCGGAGGGCGTGCCCCAGCGCTTCATAGGGATCTGGGCGAGATACTGATCACGCAGCTTCTCTCCTCGGACCGCCTCGGTCATCGGCGTCTCGATGACGCCGAAAGCCACCGAGTTCACGCGAACCCCCCGGTTTGCCCACTCCCGAGCCGCGGACATGGTGAGTCCATTTATGCCGGCCTTGGCAGCTCCGTAATTGATCTGCCCGACGGTTCCCCGTCGGCCTGCATCGGACGATATGTTGACGATCGAACCGCCGGGCGCGCCGCCGGCCGCCTGGCCCAGCATCTTTCGCCCCACGGCCTGCAACAGAAGGAAGGGCGCCGTAAGGTTGACTTCGAGGACCGTATCCCAGGTCGCGCGATCCATCTTGTGGATCATGGCCGGGCGGGCGATGCCGGCGTTGTTCACAAGGCCGTCGATCCGGCCATACATCGCGTGAGTCTCTTCGACGGTCCTTTCGATGAAGTTCTCGTCGGTCACGTCGCCCACTGCAGTCTTGAGGCGCTCGACGCCCTGCTCGCGGACAAGTTCCTCCAGCGTCTCGCCGTTCCGATCCACGGCCACGACATTACCGCCAAGGCCGATGACGCCAAGGGCGATGGCGCGGCCGATGCCTTGGCCGGCGCCCGTGACCACGATGCATTTCCCCGTCAATGCCATCGGATTGGCTATGTCTTGGCTCATTTCAGCTGAATTCTTTCTATTTTTAAGTAGAAGTTAGATTTCCGCAGCAATCGCGCTCCCGCTTATCCCGAGGCGTGGTGTTCTTCCATTTTCAACAGATTGACCACATATTCCGTCAGCTTGCCCTTAGCGATCTTGCCACCAGTGGAACGTGGCAGTTCGTCCATAATTTCGAGGCGCTCGGGCCACTGCCACTTCGCGATCTTCTTCCCTTCGAGAAACGAGATCGCGTCCCGGAAGGTAAGGGATTTCCCCGGTTTGAGCACCACGAAGGCGCAGGCCCTCTCGCCGAGCCGCGGGTCGGGCATTCCTGCGACCGAGACTTCCGCAACCGCCTCATGTGTGATCAGAAGGTCTTCGATCAGGCGGGGGCTAATGTTCTGGCCGCCCCGCAGTATCATGTCCTTTACGCGCCCGACGATGGAGATGAAGCCCTCCATATCCATCCGCGCGAGGTCGCCGCTCCGGTACATGCCGATCTCGTCGAACGCCGCGGTCGCGGCCTCCATGTCGTTCAAGTAGCCGAACGACTTGTCCGGCGTCTTCCAGCAGATCTCTCCGACCTGACCCGGCTCGACCGCCTCACCGGCGGCGTTGCGGAACTCCACGCGACGCCCCGGCAAGACCCGCCCGACGGTCGACGTCCGCTTGTCCGCGGGATCGTCGATTGAAACCATGCAAGGCACTCCACCGTCGGTCGCGCCGTAGACAGACTGGATGCGACAGCCCATCAGCTTCTCGAGCCTCTGCGCGATGGTCTGGGGCAAGGGTGCGCCGCCATTGTTGAAGCTTCGAAACCTGTCGAACGCGCCTTTCGGCGCCGCCTCGATCGCGGGCATCATCACGATCATCTGCGTGGGGATTGCGGTCGCGTAGGTGCACTTGTTCTCGATGAGCAGGCGAACCGCCTCTTCCGGCTCTCGCCACTCATCGAGCAGCACGGTGGTCGCCCCCGAAAGGAGCGGCGGCAGGACGGGAAACACATAGCCCGTCGCGCCGGTACCGGTCGGCGCCAGGGCCGCTGCGACGTCCGTCGGGGCGATGTGGATCATGTCTCCGAACGCGTCGATCATCGAGATGATGTTGTTGTTGGTGAACACGCTGATCTTGGGCATCGCGGTCGTACCCGAAGACAGCATGATGTGCGCGATGTCGTCCGCCCCGGGAGCCTCTTCACGCGATAGCGACAGCTCACTTGCCTCGCCGTCTTCAAGCTCCGAGAAATTTTCCCCTAGAATCCACGTGCGGCGCAAGCTCGGGCACTTCTCCCGGTAAATCCGCCTTCTCTCGTCCGCCTCGGCGTCGTCGCTGAAAATCGCAGCCACGGCGCGGGCTCGCCCTATCAGATGGGTAATCTCAGTTTCCTGGAAGCTGTTTTGCAACGGCAGATAAACCGCGCCGATCGCGTTCAGCGCCATGTGGACGAGCGGTTGTTCGATGCAAGCGGGCGTCTGTAGAGAGACGATCTCGCCCTTGGCGATCCCGGCCCGACGGAAGCCATTGGCCAGTCGCAAGACCCGCTCGTGAAACGCGGAATACGTGAGTTGCCGGTCTTTCAGCCGAATGGCGATGTTGTTGGGATAGGCCCGCGCCGCCGCTTGGAAGCGCCCGAACAACGTCTCGTCTCGCCAGAGACCCAACTTTCGATAGGTGGCAGCCTCTTCAGGCGTAGTCACCGGCAACATGTCACCGATCACGAGTTCCTCCTACGTAGACTTTCGGCAGTCAATGCACGTCGATGCGTCTTCGGCCAGTCGGATGAGGCGTCCCGGTCAAGCTCTCCCCTCCGCACCCCAGAATTCCTCCTCCGAAAGGTTCATTTGTGAAGTACCGGATCCGACGTCATTCAGGATCAGGTTCGTCATGAACTTTATTAGGGCATCCTTTTTCGGAGAAATGACTTCGGCGACGCCTCCCACGCCGATAACTGTCGGCACGGGAAACAACGTCTCCGGTAATGTCATAGCAATCACCGCAGCGCCGGGGCTAATTTTGCTGTTTGCGACGAAGATATAATTATTTTTTCGGACAAAATGTACGTCATCGAGGATCTTTGCCGCCTCAAGGACTTCGTCGCATTCTGAGCGTTCCGCATTGGCGCGGCGCACGATCTTCGAGATTTCGGCGTCGTCCACGTTCTTGAGTAGAGCCAGTCCGCTGGCGGACCGAAGGAGCGGCCGACGCTGACCGGGCGTCAGATGAAGCCGCAACGTCGTAGTAGCCTGTGCGACCTGGATGTACTGGGATGAGAGATTATTGCGGATCGCGAGGAAGGTCGTCTGCCCCGAGACCATGTTGACCTTCTGGATCAGGCGACTGAGCCGGTCAACGCCGTGAAGTCGACTGTTCACCCACGATCCGAGAAATCGAACGCGGCTAGTCGGGATGAATGTCCGTTCTGCGCCGTCATAAGACAAATAACCCATGGCGTGCAAACTCCAGATTATTTCTGCAGTGCTTGACGTTGGGTAGCTTAGCGCACGAGAAATCTCGGTGATGCTCGCCGGACTTTTATAATCGTCGAAGAACTCAAGAATCTGCATCGTTCGACCGGCGGATTTCACGATTCCAGTCGGAAGTTCTTCCCACTTGGTGAGTATGTTCGAAGACGGTCCGCCACCGCTACCGTCAAAGCTAATTTCATCAATGGGACTCAGGTCGGCTTGCCTGTGATTCCTGACATGATCGAAATTCACCGTCATTTCCTCTCTATGGCCGACCTTTTTCTTTTTTCGCCGTATTCTAGGTGACGCACTTACCTCAACAATAGTTCACACCTGACAACTATAGCCCTCGCCGGCGGCGCGCCTCACGAGCGACCTTACCGACTAGCCGGCCATCGTCATGCCGCCGCTCACGCTCAGAGTCTGGCCCGTGATGAATGCGGCCTCATCACTGGCGAAATAGAGGACGGCGCTTGCGACCTCTTCTGGCTCGGCGATACGCCGCAGCGGGATTACCCGATTCAGCGCCTCCTTCAGTTTGTCCGATTGGCCGTGATACAGTGGCGTGTTCGTGGGGCCCGGGCATACGCAGTTGACCGTGACCTTGCCTCGAGCCGCCTCGCGTGCGAGCGACTTAGTGAAGGCGATTAGCCCACCCTTGGCGCCCGCATAGACGACCTCGCCCATGCTTCCGATACGCCCGGCGTCGCTGGCGATGTTGACGATTTTGCCGGCGCCCTTCTCCATCATGCCGGGCAGGAAGTTGTGACAGAGCCGCACAGGGCCGAGGAAATTGATCGCTACGACCTTTTCCCAGGTCTCCGGTTTGCTCTGGACGAACGGTTCCACCAGATCCCAACCGGCGCTGTTGACCAATACATCCAACACGCCGGCCTGTTCCTTTACCGCTGCGGCGAAGCGATCGATGTCTTGCGCGTCTGTGAGGTCGAGCTTGATGAAAGTAGCCTTCTGTCCTGCGCCGCGAATGGCGCTCGCCACCTCTTCGCCGCCCGCCGCGTTCACATCGCCAATGATGACATGTGCGCCTTCCGCAGCACCCATTTTGGCGATCGCCGTGCCAATACCGGACGCAGCCCCTGTCACGACCATGAACTTGCCAGCGAATCTATTACTCATACAATTCTTCTCCCAATGCCCCGACCGCTTCAGACCTTGGATGTCTGATCGAATACGGGCGCGCGCTTTTCGAGGTGTGAGGCCAGGCCTTCGCGTACCTCGGGCGAAGTCAGACCCAACATCTCAAATGCGAGAGACGCGTCGAACGTGGGTCCAGCCATGCGCAGCCAATTGTTGAGCGCGTACTTGGTCCACCGGATCGCGCTGGGTGGCCCCTTGGCCAGTTTGGTCGCGACCTCGAGCGCCTTATCGTCGAGTTCTTCGTCGTCGACCGCGAGCGCGATCAGGCCGATACGTTCGGCCTCCTCGCCGGAGATCGCGTCACAGGTCAGGAGATAGTACTTCGCTTTCGCCATCCCGCACAGAAGGGGCCAGATCACGGCCGAATGGTCGCCGGCCGCGACGCCAAGCCGGGTGTGGCCATCGATAAGGCGCGCGTTCTTCGAAGCGATCGGTATGTCCGCCAACAGGCCGCAGACGAGGCCGGCGCCGACCGCCGGTCCGCGCATCGCGCTAATGATCGGCTTCGAGCAGTTGATCAGGTTGTAGACGAGGTCGCGCGTCTCCTTCCAGATCTGGGTCCGGAAGTGGAAGTCATCCATCGCGCGCTGGATGACTGCAAAGTCCCCGCCCGCAGAGAAAGCCTTCTTCCCGCCGGTCAGGATCACCGCGGAGATCGCGTCGTCCGTCTCGATGTCCCTCCAGATGCGGGTTAGCTCGATGTGGGTCTGATGGTCGACGCTCGTGAGTTTCGTCGGGTCGCCCATCGTGATGCGCAGCACATGCGGGAAAGGCGTGTCGAAGGTGAGCTTTTCGTAGGAGTCCAGATAGTCAGCCATAGAGCCTCCAGCTTGAGTCTAGCCCGCGCCCCGAATTGTGCGGCCACTCGAGGCGCGACTGAATAACCTCTCCCCCGCAATAGGGCATCGATGCATATTGACGACGGCTCGGCACCTGCCAATCAAGAATCCCTGACGAGAGAAATTACCACATATGCGGAGGATTTGGCGGGGGCTGCCGCCGTGGCCTTGCTGCGCCCGTGTGTTCTTCCGAGAGTGCAGGTTGGCCGGCGCCGCGGCATGCCGCCCCCAGATCGGTCCATAGACTACCGTCCAGGAGAGAAAATTGGCGCCCCTACAGGATTTGACGGCGGAGGCGGCAAGGCCGCCAGGCGAGGTCATGGCTCAGCGCCCGATCGCCCTGAGCGATCACCTGTTTCGCGGCAAGGTCGCATTGGTCTCGGGGGGCGGCAGCGGAATCGGCCGCGCGGCCGTTTGGATACTGGCGCGGTTGGGGGCAAAGGTCGTGACTTGCGGCCGTTCGGTGCAGAAGCTCGACGTTCTTCGCGACGAACTGGAGGCCGAGGGGCTTTCTGTATCGACGGTCCCCACCGACATCCGCGACCGTGACGGCGTCGCCGCGCTCTTCGATTACGTCTACGAGCGGCACGGCGGGCTGGCCCTGTTGATCAACAACGCGGGCGGGCAGTTCCCGCTGCCCGCTATCGATCTCAGCCCGAACGGATTCCGGGCGGTGGTGGACAACAATCTCAACGGCACTTGGAATATGATGCAGATCGCCGCTCAGCGTTGGCGCGACGCGGGTACGCCGGGCTCGATCGTGAACGTCGTCGCTGTCGTGGATCGTGGCATAATGGGCGCGGCGCATACCGCGGCCGCGCGTGCAGGCGTGATCTACCTTTCTAAAACCGTCGCCGTGGAGTGGGCGCCCCTCAAGATCCGGGTCAACTGCGTCGCGCCCGGGACGATATTCACGGAAGGAATGGCCGGGTATCCGGAAGAGGTGAAGCAGACCTATTTCCGCTGCAACCCGATGTTGCGACTGGGCGATCCCTGGGAGATCGCTGAGTCGTGTCTGTTCATCGGATCTGAGGCGAGCAGCTTCACCACCGGCGAAATTCTGCGTGTCGATGGTGGGGGCCAGCTCTGGGGTGACCTGTGGACGCAAGGCAAGCCGGCGTACTTCAGTGAGTAGATCGCCCAGCCGCCCGCCGGCGGGTCAGGGTTGCACCGCCACCGGGACCATGCGCTGCGGCCGTTTATCCAGCATCTCAGGAGGCGGTTGCGCCTCCTCCAGCCGATAGGCTGCGCCCGACGGCGGTTTCATGCCATGCAGGAGAGAGATAGGTCCCGCAGGCCAGCGCTTCCGCGAGACCCGCCCGGCGAGATCCCGGCGCGAAAATGGCCCTGCCAGCGCTCATGATTTCCGATCTTCCTCCGTCCGCGTCGACGCGGTTTAACGCATGGGCGTTATCTTCCCACCCGCGTCCGGGCTCCCAGCGCCTCACGTTGACATACGTAAACCCAAACCTAGATTGGCCCAGAATACGCGTTCGATATCAGCAATTCGACTCTCGGCACAATTTCGCCAGTTGGATTATGGTCGACATTCACGCGCCATCTGGAGATATGCAAAGATGGGACAGCCTATCGCCCTTGATAAATTTCAGAAGTTCTTCCTGGAAGATGTAGAGGAGGCATATCCTGAAATCGAACGCACTGAAATCTTGCCCGACGCCCTTCATCGTCGCGCCGCGGAGGCCCACTGCTACCGCCTGACCCTGCCGAACGAGTACGGCGGTCACGAGATGCAGTTGATGGAATTCCTGCGCTATCTGGAGGCTGCCGCCGCGGGCCCCGGAATCGGGCGCATGCTGGTTCACACGACCAACGGCGTCTGGCGCCCGTTACATCAGTTCGGGAACGCTGAGCAAAAGGCGATCATCTCGAAGATCCCCAACGGCGACGCCGTGGTTGCGTTCTGCCTCACCGAACAGACGGGGGGAACTGGGCGCGACCTCAAGTCCCGCGGCGTGCGCGACGGCGACAACTGGCTCATAAGCGGCGAGAAGCACCTGATCACGTTCGCGGACCGCGCGACCCACTTCATTCTCGTGGTTGCGACGGACGATCGCGGGGCCGAGGACTCCCTGACGGCGTTCTTCATTCCACGCGACACCCCAGGCTTCGAGATCGACACCTCGCAGCACACAATGGGCCTGCATGGTACGGGGCACGCCTTCCTCAGATACAAGAACATGGTCGTTCCCGACTCCCAGCGGCTGGGCAAGGTCGGACAGGGCCTGGAGGTCGCGTTGAGCTTCCTCGACTACAGCCGCGTTTCCCTATCGGCCTGCATGGTGGGCATGGCGCAGCGCGCCCTGGACGAAGCCGTCGCGTTCTCGAAGAGACGCGTGACCTTCGGTCAACCGATCTCAACGCGGCAGGCGATGCAGGGTCACATCGCGACCATGCACGCCGACATCGAGGCCGGACGCCACCTGGTGGAGCATGCGGCTCGCCTCTGCCAGGACGGTGAGGATTTCACGCCTCAGGCCGCCACCGCGAAGCTGTTCTGCCTGAATATGGTCGGACGCGTGACCGATCTTTCGCTGAGGGTCCATGGCGGCTGGGGCTACACCAAGGCCGCGCCAATCGAGCGCATTTACCGGGACGCGAGGGGCTTCTGGTTCGAAGAAGGCACCGCCGAGATCCAGCAGCTCGTCGTCGCAAGATACGTGATGTCCAAAAACTGACGAACCGCGCACCTTGGCGCGTGCATCGAAGGACCCGCGCGCCGGAACTGCGGCCTGGGCAGTTGGCTCCGGTGCTCGAGCAGACCGCCGCCTAATGCAGGTCGCGCAATAGGTCTTTGCTGAACGGGCGGAGGCGCGCGTAATCCTGGTTACGGATAATGTCCGCCCAGTCCTCGTTCGCGAGCAGCGCCCGTCCAACCGCTACCAGATCGAACTCCTCCCTTTCGAGCCTTTCGAGCAGGTCGTCGAGCGTGGCGGGGCTTGCAGGCCGGTAGCCTATCCGACCAGCCTCATCCGACAACAGGTCGGCGTCCATTCCTACGTTGCCCACCGCGATAGTGGGCTTTCCAGATATCTTCTTCACCCACCCGGCCAAATTCAGATTGCTTCCTTCGAATTCGGGCTGCCAATAGCGCCGGGTACTGCAGTGAAGCACGTCTGCGCCCGCGTCCACGAGCGGTGCGATGAAAGCCTCCAGGGCTGCCGGATCGTGCACCAGCCGCGCGTTGTAATCGTGCTGTTTCCACTGGGACCAACGGAAGATCACCGGGAACGCGGGGCCGACCCGCTCACGAACGGCCGAGATGATCTCCGCGGCGAAGCGACCGCGGTTGGCCAACGTTCCTCCATAGCGGTCCTGGCGGAGATTACTTTTCTCCCAAAAGAACTCGTCGATCAGATAGCCGTGGGCGCCGTGGATCTCGACGCCGTCGAATCCTACGCCGCGCGCATCAGCTGCCGCCGTGGCGAAGGCGTCGATCACGTCGGCGATGTCGGACTCCGTCATCGCGTGACAGAGCGGTTCGAACTTCTGCGTCAGACCGGAGGGCGTGAATGCCGGCACTTGCGGATCCGGGCTGGCGCCGGGATGGCGGGCCGAGCCGGTGTGCCAGAGCTGCGCAACGATCCGAGCGCCTTCAGCGTGCACCGCGTCGACGATCCGCTTCCATCCTTCGAGCGGGCCCTCGCCGTAGATGAAGGGGACGTCTCTATATGCGTTAGCCGCTGGATGGTTGATGCAGGTCCCTTCCGTGACGATCATCCCGACCGACTTTGCGCGTCGCCGATAATATTCGAGAACCTTCTCGCCAGGAATGTTTCCGGGCGAGCGATTGCGAGTCATCGCCGGCATCACGATTCGGTTTCGCAGTTGCAGTTCTCCAATCTGCAGCGGCCGAAATAGTACTTCAACGTTGCCGATCACCGCCTCCAAGATTTGACCAACACGATGAACCGAACCATGGAGCAAACCCCCGCAACGTTCGCTCAGCGTAGGAATCTACTCACGTATGATCTTCGTCATATTTGAAACAATGCTAACGCATACAACAACGGTCGACTGTTTTAAATCGACAGAGTCTCGAGCGCGGATTCACTCGGTTGCCGAGTATGCATACTTCGCAATAACCAATTGCTGTATCTGGTTAGTGCCTTCCCAAATCTGAGTGATCTTGGCGTCACGCATCATTCGCTCCACCGGAAAATCCTCAAGGTAACCGTAGCCCCCGTGTAGCTGCACCGCGTTGGTCGTGACGGACATGGCGGTGTTCGAGCACATCAATTTAGCCATGCTTGCGAAACCACGCGCGCGATCATCGTTGTCTCCTGCAATAGCTACCGCCCGATAGAGAAGGCTCCGCGCCGCTTCGACTTCCGTGGTCATGTCGGCCACCATTCCGCGGACCATCTGAAAGCGCGAAATCTTCGTGTTGAACTGTGAACGCTGGCTCGTGTAAGCGATCGCCTCCTCCAGCGCCCCCTGGGCGATGCCAAGCGCCTGCGCCGCGACAAGAGGCCGACTGTAAGTGAGGATGCGGTTCATCAGCGAATATCCTTCACTTGGATCGCCGACGACCCGTCCGTGCGGGATGACGCAATCGTCGAAAATGACATCCGAAAGCGGGGAGCCGCGCGTCCCCATCTTTTTCTCCTGCGCACCGAACGAGAGGCCCGGATCGTCGCGATGAACCATGAAGACGCCGAACGCCCGCTCGCCGGAGCGAGCGAGCACCGCGTACCAATCGGACGAGCCGCCGTTAGAAATGAACCGCTTGGTTCCGTTGAGCCGCCAGCCGTCAGCTGTCCGCTCGACGGCGGTCTTGATGCCGGCCAGGTCGGAGCCGCCGCTGGGCTCGGTCAAACAGAAGCTCGCCATGGCCTGACCCGACGCCACCCGCGGCACGATCTGGCGTTGCAGCTCGTCAGAACCCGCTGCGACCAGCGGGGCCAAGGCGACCCAAGGCGTCAGCAGGAGGTGGGCTGAACTTGCGCATGTACGGGCGACCTCCTCCACGGTGACGACCTGGGCCATCAGGTCTGCAGCGGAACCGCCCAGGTTTTCCGGGAATGGAAGGCCGGACAACCCAAGTTTAGGGAAAGCCCTGATCGACTCTGCAGGGAACCTGGCGTCCCGGTCGACGATGGCGGCGAAGGGTTTGACCTCTTGCTCCGCGAAGCGCCTCACGCTTTCACGGTGCTGCTCATAGACCTCGACTGACTGCATCTCGCCCCTTCTTCCATTGCAGAGCGGCCGCGCCTGCGCGCCGCTGCGCGTCATCTCCGGTCATGAACGCCCGCATGGCCGTTGCAGGGCCAACCGCTCAGCCGCTCTGGCCGAGCGCCGGAGGGTCGCGGGCTAGACAGCTCTCCGCTGCCCTGGCTCCCCCGCATGGAGAGATACGGCCTTTAGATTTCCGTCACGCACATAATCGGCAAGCTCGGATTTCTGGATTTTCCCGATCGAATTCAAACGAAATCTGTCGATCTCGCACCACAGTACAGGAACCTTATAGGAGGCGAGTCGCTCGCGGCAGTGCCTATCGAGTTGTTCGAAGTTCAGCGCTTGTCCTTCGGCGATTTGAACGACGGCAAGGACAATTTCGCCCCACTTGTCGTTCGGAAAGCCGACAACTGCGGCCTGCGAAACCGAGGGGTGGTCGACCAGCACATGCTCGACTTCGAGGGGATAAATGTTTTCACCGCCGCGGATGATCATATCTTTCAACCGGCCGCGTATCGAAATATAGCCGCGCTCATCCAGCATCGCGAGGTCGCCCGTGCGGAGCCAGCCGTCGGGTGTTATCGCGTCCTGCGTGGCCTTTTCGCCACCGTAGTAGCCCAGCATGATCTGAGAGCTCTTAACCCACATTTCACCTACCACGCCTATCGGCAGGTTCGCCGTGGTCTCAGGATCACGGACTTCGACCTGCACGTTGGGCAGCGCTCGGCCAAGAGTGGTGGCGAGCTCATGGGCTCCGTCGCCTATGGCCGTGTTGCTGACAGGCCCTCCTGACTCTGTCAGTCCGAAGGAGATCAGCAGCGGGCAGCCGATTTGCTTGGTCACCCGCTCCAATAAAGCGGGGGCCACGGGGGTTCCTCCCGTCAAAATGAAATCGATGCTCGACACATCGTGCTTGACGAAATCGGGCTGTTCCAGCAGATCCGCGACCATGGTCGGCACCAGCAACATGGCGTTGCAGGACTCGCTCTCAATCAGTTCAAGCGCAAGCGCGGGATCCCATTCACGCATCTGCACGAACACGCCATGCCTGGAAAGCGTCGCCAGCAAAGACACCGCGGCGCCCCCGATGTGATACATCGGCATGCTGTTGAGCCAGGTGCCGTACTGGCGAAAGTCGCAACAGTTTGCGCAGCTTCGGGGCGGGTTGCTGAAGCCATGGTGGAGGATTGCACCCTTGGGCCTGCCAGTCGTACCCGAGGTGAACTGGATGAGCACCGGGTCGCGCGGGTGAACCTTGGGCAATGGTATCGTTGTCGCCCCGCTGGCAAGGAACTCATCCCATTGGGAAAAAGACAAAAGCGCTAGATCTGGAAGCGCCGTTTCATGCACAGCGGCGACCGTCGCGGCTATATCGTTGGATCGCCAACTGTCAGCGTAGAAGACCGCCGACGCTGCGGAGTCTTGTAGGATCGCGGTCAATTCGGATTGGCGATAGGCGGGATTGGCTGGCACCAGCACCATGCCGGCGAGCGCCGCGCCATACTCGAGAATTACCCATTCGACAGAATTCGGTGCACATACGGCAATATGGGCGCCAGGCTGGAACCGTGCGAGGAGTCCACGCGCGACCTGTTCGGCCTGAACAAGCAGTTCGCTGTAGGTCCACCGCCGGCGGAGCGCAGGATCGGCGACACCATCGACCAGAGCTACTCGCTCTCCGGATTCGAGTGCTGCTTCCCGCAGCAGATCGCCAAGCGGGACATTGCGCGGTCCGCGATCAATACCATCGTCACCGTGGCCTGCCGGGCGCGTTCCTTGCGACGACGGGGGATCGGCAGCACCGTTCGTCACGGTCCACGCTTCCAGATCATCAATTTCGTGGAGGAAACGCTAGCCATTCACTCCGCTCCTCTGGCGGCGATGACGAACGATTGCGGGTCTGTTCGCTCGCGCCCCGTGGATCGCTCGGCGTACATTTGCGGACGCCACTGTCCGATCGAAGGTCACCAGATGTCAATTCAGGACCCGGAATTCCACATATGTGGCGGCGTGGCCTACTTGTCGTCACCTGTATCGCAGCGATCGGGATCGTGAGACGGGTCCGACATGGCCTGCAGGCGGACTGAAGGGCATAGGAGGTTCTTTGCGGCGCGTAGGTCGCTGTGGCTTCGCGAAGGCGCGCAGATATCTCACGGCGAACCATTCGGTTGCGCCCGATTCCCAAGATCGCAGTGTCAGGCAGTGATTACAACTCGAACCATTCCCGGGGGTCTTTTTTCCAGTATATCAAATGCCTTAGCGAGGTCTTCCAAACGGAAAGCGTGGCTGACGAGGCCGGACAGTGAGAGCATCCCGCTGCGCACCAGTTCCGTAACCGCCTGCAAATCGCTCAGGGTGTTTGAATAACTGCCGACAATCTCGATTTCGCGCGTCATCAACCCCGTGTAGGTGGTTGAGAGCGCGACCTTCTCGTCCCGCACGGACCCCAGAACTAGACGTCCCGTCTTCCGTAGCATTCGGATGCCCTCATTCGGAGCCTCAGCGGCGCCGCTGAAATCGATGACGGCATCCATTTCACCGAACTGCGCGCGCAAGGCGCGGCCGGCCCCCTCCAGACCCTGGATCACCGGGAAGCCCAAATCCCGTACCCGCTTGGCCGTACCTTCGCTGTGAACCACAGCCACCGCTTGTATATCGAAATCGAGGGCGCGGCTAAGCTGGAGGACATTGGTGCCCACGCCACCGGTGCCGATCACCGCCAACTTTCCGCCTGCGCGAAGATTAGCCCTCAGTAACGCGTGATATGCAGTCGCCACCGCGTCGGGCAATAGCGCAGCATCATTTGGATCGAGGTCATCTGCAGGCACGAGCCTGTCCGAACGCCAGACCATCTCTTTGGCGAGGCCGCCCGGCCGGTGAACTCCCAGCATCTGGCCAAATGCGCAGTAGTGTTCCCGTCCCGAGGTGCAATCCGCGCATTCGCCACAGGGCAGCAGCGGATGGACAACGACCCTGGCGCCCGGCTGCGGCCCGCATCCCGGGTCGGCTTCGAGCACTTCGGCGGCCACTTCGTGACCCGGAAAGACAGGATATTCAGCGCCGGTCGGCAATTTCATGCCATGCAGCAGGTGGAGGTCGGTTCCACAAATCCCGCAGGCAAGCACTTTCAATCTCGTCCAACCAGGGGCTCGCTCCTCGGGAGGCGATTCAACGAGTGAAAGGTGACCAGGCGAGATGACTGCGCGAAGGTTTGGCGTTTTCGAGCTCATGCACACACGCTATCAAAGCTCCCGACATTCCACCACCGTCGCCGCGTTGGCGTGAAATAACAGGAGGTTGAGCAGCGGAACGCCCCCGGCGTAGCCGGTTCGGGTCCATGTTCGGTTGGGTTGATCCCTGCAAGATTATAAGCGCGTTGCAGGAACGACCATTGGTTCTGGTCCTACAGCGAACCTTCACCGGGCATGCTTAGGTCTCCACGGGAAGACTCATGCAACCTTCGCCAGCGAGACCCGCGACAAGGTCGCAGCATTGAGCATCATCAAGCGGTCACAGGGCCACCGGACAATTGCAGCGCGACAGACTAAGCGTCGTCGGCGTCGGGCTGACCACCCTTGCCCGTCTCCTTCGCCGCCTCGCGCCGACGGCTCATGGCCGCCGACACGCCGTCGGCCGCCCGGCGAACGCCGTCATAGACGCGGCCATCGAGGTCAGCCAGACGTCGTCAAGACCCGCGCCGCGCCCAACTGGCCGCCCAGAAAAGTCGGCAAACCCGACGACCGCTACCGTCTGCTAATCGATTAGATCACTGATTATGCGATCTACATGCTCGACGTCGACGGGCGCGTTACGAGTTGGAACCCTGGCGCACAGCGGTTCAAGGGCAATGCGGCCTCGGAGATCATCGGGGAGCATTTTTCCGTCTTCTATACCGAAGAGGAACGTGAATCTGGCGTTCGCCACGTCGCATCGGCCGCATGAGCCCCGTGCCCCAACCACGGCCTCAACCCGCGTTGGCGACAAGCTCGCGTTAGACTGACAGCACCGCCATCCAGTCATTGAAAATCGCTTCCGGCGGCATTGTCAGACGAAACCCGTGTGCTAGCCTCGCGCCTCCCGACGCTCTTAGTTCTGCTGCTCTCCTTCGCTCGCCCCCAGGGAGCGCAGGTCGTGGCGCCTGAAAATCCGGGTCGCCGAGCCGAGGGGGGGGCGGGCCTGCGTCATTGCACTGACAACACCGTTACAACCTCTATCGAATGCGGAGCCATGACATGCGAACAGGGGGATGCCTTTGCGGGCGGGTTCGTTATCACTGCGGTGACGAAATCGGACCGGTGAACTACTGCCATTGCCCTGATTGCCGCCGCTCTACGGGGAGTGCGTTCAACGTCGGCGTTCGGGTTCCTGCTGCTGCGTTCGCGGTCACCGGGCCCGTTTCCAGCTTCACCAAGGCAGGAGAGAGCGGCGATGACGTGTCGCGGCATT